>JBCBME010000376.1:0-2984 GCA_039822945.1 Pseudomonadota bacterium | reverse complement strand
TGTGTGGATCGCGACAGCTGAGAAGCGGCTGCGCGCCAAGGGCGTGCTCACGGTCATTCACCGCGCTGAACGCCTGCCTGACCTGCTGAGCGCGTTGACGCTGGGCTCCATCGAGGTGCTCCCTTTGCAGGCGCGGCAGGGGCGCGCCGCGCATCTCATTCTCCTGCGCGCCCGCAAGGATGGGCGGGCGCCCTTTCGCCTCCACGCGCCTGTCACGATCCACGCGGCGGCGTGCCATGAAGGCGATCACCCCGACTACACCCCACTTTTCCACAGGATCTTGGGATCTGGGGATGCTTTGCCCTTCCCCGATTAACACTTCGGCAACCTCTGCGAGGACATGCTCAACCTGCGCGTCATTCGCGGCCGCGGCGTGACAGAAACGCTGTTCTGTGCTGTCATGACGATGTTCAAAATAGGAGGTGCACTATGAGCTTGAATTCCCACCTGGCGGAACTGAAGCGGAAACACGCAACTCTGTCTGAGGCTGTTGAAATGGCCCAGCGGGCGCCCGCAGTGGACACGCTGGAGATTTCTAGGCTCAAGAAACAGAAACTCCAAATCAAACAGGAGATCGAGCGCCTGACGGGTTAGCGCTCAGCGTGATGCACGGGCGGCGATGGCCGCCCCGCCGCTGATGAGGATAGCGGCCAAAAGCAGGGCAGGTGTTGGATCAGCAACGCCTGCCAAGACCAAGATAAGCGTCGACAGAAGCGGTGCCGCGTAACTCAGCACCCCCAAGAGCTGAATGTTGCCGCGCTTCATCCCATGATCCCAGAGAAAGAATGCGAGACCGACGGGGCCGAGGCCGAGGGCAGCGGTCGCGATCCATGTCGATGCATCCCGGGGCCAAAGCGTCTCCTCGAGGAGAGCAGATCCCGCGGCAGACAGAACCGCAGCAGCCGCGCAGTAGACCGTGACCGCTGCCGTGGGAACGCTGCCAAACCGGCGCGACAGCACGGAATATCCCGACCATGTCAGCGCGCAGGCCAGGGCAAGACTGTAGCCAAGCCACGCATCAGATCCCGAGAAGAGTTGCGCCCACACCAAAGCGACGGCACCCGCAAGCCCCATCAGCGCGCCGAGGACATGGCCCAAACGCAGCTGCTCCCCTGGCAAAAGGCCGGAGAAGAGCACGATAAGGAGCGGCCACAGATAAGCGATGATACCCGCCTCTGCCGGTGGCGCGTTGCGGAGGGCAAGGAAGTAGAGCAGGTGGTAGCCTGCGAGTCCCACGACGCCCACGGCACCGGCGGCCAGTGGAATACCGCGCAACTTGCCCCAGCTACGCGTGGCGGTGATCCAGGCCACACCGATGCCCGTCGCCAGCGCAAAACACATCGCATTGAGCTGGAGCGGGGGGATCTCAGAAGCGCCGACCGTCAGAAGCGCCAATAGAGACCATAGAAGGATCGCCAATCCGCCGAGGCCAGTGGCGGTCGTCACGCGGGGATGTCCCGCACGTCGAACCCTTCGGCGAGCTGGCGCGTCTTTTCGATCTCTTCGAGCATCCAGTCGCGGAAGGCCTTGATCTGCGGGCGGCTTTCGAGACCCTCCGGGCACATGAAGCGGAACCGCGCGCCCGTGTTGAGCGCGACACCGTAGGGCGCCACGAGGCGACCCTCGGCGATGTCCTTGATGCAGAGCGCCCTTCGCCCGAGCACGACGCCCACACCGGCAAGGGCCGCATCAACGGCATGATCGGCCTGGCTGAACTTTGGCCCGTGGACCTCCGCAGGTGCCACGCCCATGGTGCGAAACCACGCGGCCCAGTCGGGGTTTGGGTCAAGGAAATCGATAGAGAGATCCGTGATGAGCGGCGCATCCCTCAGGCTTTCTGGCGTGGGGTAGCGCTGGGCGAGTTCGGGCACCATGACCGGCGTCACCCATTCGGATGCGAGCGGCAGCGAGTAGAGCCCGGCGCTCGCATCGCTGTTGGAAAAACGGATGGCAACATCCACCCCGTCCCGGTTGAAATCCATCATACGCAGCGATGCTGAAAAGCGCAGCTCAATTTCCGGATGGGCCTGCGCGAATTCAAAGAGGCGTGGCGCAAGCCACTTCGCGGTGAAGGCCGGGCCTGCCGTAACGGTAAGATTTGTTTGATCTGTGAGCCGCCGCACGGCGCGCCAGGCGCCCTGCAGAGCTGAGAACCCCTCGCTTGTTCCGGGGGCCAACGCCCGACCTGCTTCCGTCAACTCGACAGCGCGGTTCAGGCGGCGAAAGACAGGCTCGCCCAGATGCTCCTCAAGGGACTTGATTTGAAACGATAAAGCGGCGGGGGTGACGCTCAGCTCCTCCGCGGCCTTCGCAAAAGACATGTGCCGCGCGGCGGCCTCGAAGGCGCGGAGGGCGGTCAGGGGAGGGAGACGGTCGCTCATGACGGTCAAGTAAAGCTTAACTGAACGCCGCGCAAGTCTCGTTTGTTGGGGGGAGCTCTCTCACCCATATAGGGCTCAACAGACACGCCAATCCTGAACGGAGGCCCCCATGTTTGAAGTTGCCACCACCCAAGCCCATCGCGACGCCATTGCTCGTGCCCATGCTGAGCGCGCCGCCGTTTTCGCCGCAGGACTTTCTTGGGTGAAATCGTTCTTCGGGACGAAGCCCGCCCGCACTGCTCCGGTCGCCTCAGCCGCATAAGGCCGCGTGACCGAACAGAACGAAGGGCCGCCCAGCGGATGGGCGGCCCTTTTTCGTTGCCTTAGACGAAGAACTGCGCGCCGTTTGCGGAGATCGTCGAACCGTTGATGAAGCCGCTGTCTTCGCGCGCGAGAAAGGCCACACATTTGGCGATTTCCTCGGGCTCGCCGAGACGGCCTGCCGGGATCCCTGCCACGATCTTGTCGCGGATGGCCTCGTCGATGGCCATCACCATCTCGGTGGCGATGTAGCCCGGGCAAATGGCGTTTGCGGTGATGCCAGCGCGCGCGCCTTCCTGGGCAAGAGATTTCACGATGCCAAGGCGGGCGATCTTGGCATCG
>JBCBME010000375.1:0-2989 GCA_039822945.1 Pseudomonadota bacterium | reverse complement strand
CGCCCATTTGCGCAGCACCGATGGGGCAGGCGCTGTGCCCGGCGAAATCCGGTTGCCCGGGTTTTCGTCGAAAAGCGCGATGGCCAGAAAATTCTCCGCGAGGATCCTGTCGGTAAAGGGCGCATCAAAGCTGCCGTCATCGGTGCGCATGAGGCCGCGCACCTTCTGGTCCTGCTCCACCCGGCGGTAGAACGCGGCGAGCTGGAGGCTCTCGGGGGAGGCCACGCGCGGGCCATCCTCCGGGCTCAGCTCAGGCGGACGCTCCAAAGGCCTCGGCGAGGATCCGAGGCCCGTATCGGCGAAGTCACAGCCTGCCAGCGCCAGCGTGAGCGCTGCTATGAGGACTGCACGTGGTCTCAAGAGCCCTGGACAGCCGTGCCGACAGAATAGCCCGCGCCCGTGCCAGAAGCCTTTGCCGCGGCGAGCTTTTCGCGGAGCTCTTTTTCCATGTTCTGAAGCTCGATCTCCGCATCAGCGCGGCGCTTTTTGCCCTCGTCAGCGATCTGGAGGCTCTCCTCGATCGTGGCCACGAGATCGGCATTGGCCTGGCGGACGGCTTCGATATCGAAGACGCCGCGCTCCATCTCTTCGCGCACCACCTTGTTGGTTTCGCGCAGGTTTGCGGCATTGGCCTTCAGGAGCTCATTGGTGAGATCGTTGGCATCGCGCACGGCCTCGGCGGCCTCGCGGCTGCGCTGGATCGTGACGGCCTGCGCAAGCTGCGTCTCCCACAGTGGCACCGTGTTCACGAGGGTCGAGTTGATCTTGGTCACGAGGCTCTTGTCGTTTTCCTGCACGAGGCGGATCGAGGGGAGCGACTGCATCGTCACCTGCCGCGTAAGCTTCAGGTCATGGACGCGGCGCTCAAGGTCATCGCGGGCCGAGCGGATGTCGCGCACCTCCTGGGAACGGATGAGCTTGTCATCCTCGGCCGCGGCCTCCACGGCGGCCTCGGCGGCGGGGATGTCTGTTTCATCGAGCTCTTTGATCTTCTCCTCGCCCGCGGCGATGTAGAGGCCGAGCTCGTCGTAGAATTGCAGCGTCTTTTCATAGAGGACATCGAGGCTTTCGATGTCTTTCAGAAGCGTGTGCTCATGCTCGAGGAGGTTGCCGGTGATCTTGTCGATCTGGCCCTGCACCTCCTCGAAACGGGCGGCGAATTTCGCCATGGGCGCGGCGCGGCCCATGAGCTTTTCCCAGAAGCTGCGCTCGCGGCGCGTGTCTAGCTCGGAGACCGAAAAGCCCCGGATCGTGCTGACGATATCGCGCAGGCTGTCGCCCGCGGGGCCCACGTCCTTGTTGCGCACACCGGCGAGCATGGATTGTGAGATTTCCTGCAGTTCGGCCTGCGCGCTTGATCCGAACTCCACGATGGATTGCGTGTTCTTGATGTCGATCTCGCCCATGCGCTTGGCGATCTCGGGCTTGGTGGCCTCGCTCGGCATGGGCACGAGATCGGTCGACGGCTCGGCCAGCACGACAGCGGTGATCTTTTCGACGTCGGCGAGTGCCGCCTCGGCCTTGGTGCGGACGGTGTCAGACATTTAAGTCCCCTCTTTTGTGGCGACGCCTTCACGGGCGAGACGGTCGCGCAGCACCTTGATTTCGATGTCCATGTCGGTGCGGTTGTCGTTCATCAGCTTCTCTGTCTTGGCGGCAAAGTTGCCGTCGAGATCGTCAAGCAGCGCGAGATAGCTGGCCTTGTCTTCTGGCTTGGGCTGGCGGGCGTAGAGATCGGCGAATTTGAGCGTCGCGTCGCGCGCGCCCATCAAATAAACGCCGAGGAATTTGCGGGCTGCCGTCAGATCGCGCGGGTCTTCCTCGACCGTGCGAAACATCTTGCGGGCCGTGGCCTGAAAGCTCTCCACGCGCCGCTCAAGCCCGCGATCCTTGAGCGCGGAGATGGCCGTGGCCATGGAACTTAAGTGTTTTTCGGCCTCGTCAACGACGCGCGCCACACGATCCTGCTGAAACTGGTCGATGCCCTCGGCACCCTTGTCGCGAAGCGGGTCGAGCCCGAAGGCCCCGATATGGAGTGCCGCGCCCACGCCGCCGATGATGGCCGCGCCCACGATCCCCATCGTGGCGAATGAGGCGAGCGCGAGCCCCGCGCCTGTGAGGACCGCCGCAAAGATCTTGCGCGGCATGGCAGGGCGTTTGGCGATGGTGCGCGCGTTATAGGCTTCCTCCGCGATGAGGCCCTCGCGCGTGAGCCAGGCCGCCAGGAGGAGAAGCGCCAGCGCCACCAGATTGGTGGCAAGCGTCGTGGCCCCCGATCCAAAGAGCGAAAAGACGAGCGGCAGAGGGGCGATGAAAAGGAGATTGACGCGAAAGCCCACCACGGACGGTTTCGCCCCAGCATAGGGTGACGTGGGCGCAGGGCGCGCATTCTCTGTCTCGCCGCCCTTTGAGTACTTGCCACCGTAGCGCTGCGCCATCACACGCCCCCCGTGATCGACACGTAGAGGATGAGCACAATCAGCAGCACCCAGCTCAGTCTCTGGAGGGTTTTGGCGGACATGCCCTCTCCCACTTCCTAACCACAAATACCATAGGTAGCCGACCCGCTCAGCGCTAGCCCGGCTTAGTGAATTTGCGCGGCAGCACGCTCGGCGGCGAGCTTGCGCTTATAGCCTGACTGGATGATCTCGACGGCAAAGAGCACGATGACGGCGAAGTAGAACGTGGTCTTTGACATCGGCACGAGCGCATAGCCGAAAATCTTGATCGCGAGATCGTTGTCGTGGGTTTCGTGCGGCTGGATCGCGGCGGCGCCTTCGGTGCCAGCGGCCGCCGCCGTCTCCACCGCATGGGCTGCGGCCACCCCCGATTCCCCGATCAAAACCACCCCCACGATCAGGAGAATAAAGAGGCCGAGAACCTCGTACATCCGGTTTTGCTCGAGAAACCGCGTGACCCCGTCGGCCAGCAAAAGCATGGCCAGCCCAGAGAGCAGAATTGCGATGGCGAGGATCGGGAAGACGTCGGT
>JBCBME010000374.1:0-3004 GCA_039822945.1 Pseudomonadota bacterium | reverse complement strand
TGCCGATATCGCCGCCGCCGATCACGTGTTTCTGGGAGCGATGGCCGATGTGACGTCGCTTGAGGCCGTTGCCACGGGCAGTGATCTTTATCCGGATGCCGGGGCCACCGTGGTCGTGCGCTGCCGCATTGGTGAAGGCGCAAATGTGTGCCTGTCTGGCCCCGGCGTTGACGGGACACTAACCGTTCAAATCGCGGGGTTGCCAGGTGGCTTTTGGGCGGCCCGGGCCGCGCGGCTCAGATACCCCACCGGATTTGATCTCTTTCTGGTCGACGGGCAGACCGTTCTGGGCATCCCGCGATCGACAGAAGTGAAGGAATTGTAATGGCTTATGTTGCGACCCGTGGCGGTGAACGGGCCATTGAACAGTCCGAGCGTCTATTCCGAGAAGAGATGGGTGCCTTTGACCGTGAGAGGGTCGATGAGGTGAAAAAGAGCCTCCCCTACCTGATCGACCGGGTCATGGGCGAGGCGTCGCTTTACGACGAAGATCTTGCCGCCTTGGCGCTCGCTCAGACCGGAGGAGAGCTCTACGAGGCTGTCCTGCTGCTGCGCGCCTGGCGCACAACCCAGCCACGCCTGCAGGTCGCCGCCCCCATCGAACAGGACACGCTCTTCACGCATCGTCGCATCTCTGCGGCGTTCAAGGACATTCCCGGTGGGCAGGTCCTTGGCCCGACGCTGGACTATGCACACCGGATCTTGGCGACGGATGTGCTCGGCGGCGAAACCTACGCGCCAGAGGCTGTCGAGCCTGCCGCCACGCCGTCACCCGCGTATCAACCCAGTGTCAGCGCATGGCAGGCAGAAAATGATCTCCTGGAACCCGCCGACGCGGATCCGACCCAAGGAAATGACATCCCAGATTTGACGCGGGAGCCGCTTCTTTTCCCATCAAAGCGCGCCCATACGCTGCAGAGCCTTGCGCGGGCCGAAACCGGCGGGGTTCTGGCACTGGGTTACGCGGCCATGCGGGGCTATGGTCAGGCCCACCCAACCGTGAACGAGCTCCGCCTCGCAGAGGCTGAAATCGCCGTTACTCATCCCGACGGGCGGCAATTCTCTGCCGGGCGCGTGAAGGTGAGCCAAGCTGAAGTCGTTGACAAGAAAGGCGAAAAGCTTGGCATCGGCTACGCCGCAACGCTGGGCTGGAATGAGGTAAAGTGCATCTCAGCCGCGACGCTCGACCTCAACAGTCCCGGGGCAGAGAAGGGATCCGCCACGGAGGAAGAATTCTTTCTCTATCACACCGAAGGCGTCGAAAGCTCCGGGTTCTGCATCCACTTCAAGCTTCCCCACTATGTCACCTTCCAGTCCTCGCTGGACGCGATGCGAGACGCCAAGGCCAAGAAGAAGGCCAAAGAAACGGAGCCCGCGGAATGAGCCTCACCGACCTCACAAAGCCTTGGGAAGCGATGAGCTATGGCTTCCTTGACGGCTCCGCAAAACGCGAGCTGCGCCGCAAAATGCTCAAGTCGGTGGCGGTTCCCGGCTGCCAAATGCCCTATGCCAGCCGCGAGGTGCCCATGGCCCGCGGTTGGGGCACGGGCGGCTTGCAGGTGTCGCTGACCCTCGTGAACCCTGAAATGCGCGTAAAGGTCATCGATCAGGGCGCAGATGACAGCGTCAACGCTGCCTCGATCCGCCGCTTTATCGCGCGCGTGGCGGGGACACCCACCACAATGGACACGCTTGACGCTGATCTCATCCAGTCGCGCCACCGCATCCCCGAGGAGATCTTGCGCGACGATCAGGTCTTGGTGCTGCAGGTGCCAAACCCGGAACCGCTGCGTCCTGTTCAGCCCAACATGTCGATTGCACGGCAGATGCATGCGGATGCGGATTACGGGCGCATGTGGCTCCAGCTCTATGAGCAGATCGTGCGCTCTGGTCGGGTGATGCAGGGGGCGAGCTATCCCTCGCTGGTCCACGGCCGCCATGTGATGACACCGTCTCCGATCCCGCGTTGGGACGTGCCGAAGCTCAACATGGCAAACCATTTGACGATCCTCTCAGCGGGCCGCGAAAAACGCATCTTTGCCGTGCCGCCCTTCACGCGGGTGGAGCCGCTCGTCTTTTCCGATGTGCCCTACAAAGTCGAAGATCACGGTGCGCTCACCTGCACGCGATCGGGCGCGCGTGGGTTTTTCATGAACGAGATCCCGCAGGACGATGGCACCTCCACCTTCGAAGTCTCAGACAGCGAATGGGGGGTTAAGACCATCCGCGCCCGCACCGGAGAAGGCGAGAGCCGCGGGGAAACCTGGTATAAGAACGGGGTTATGCCGCAATGACGCTGACGTTAGAGGCCCCTCGCATCGTCGACACCCGCCCTCTGCTCAACGTGCAGGGCGTGTCCAAATCCTACGGGCCTGTTCAGGCTGTGCGCCAGGTCTCGGCCCATGCCTATCCGGGCGAAGTGCTCGGCATCGTGGGCGAAAGCGGGTCGGGCAAATCGACGCTCTTGCGTATGATGAACCTCGAAGAAACCCCCGAGGAAGGGAGCTACACGCTCGATCTCCCGGATGTCTCGGGCAACCTTTTTGAGCTCGACCGTTTTGCACAGCGGATGCTCTGCGCGACCCGCATCGGGATCGTCTATCAGAACCCTCATCTCGGCTTGCTGATGAAGCATTCCTCGTCTGGCAACGTGGCAGAACGGTTGCTGGTCGCGGGTGAGCGCAGCTTTGCGACCCTACGCCAAGCAGCGACGGAGGCATTGGATGCGTCTGAGTTTCCGCTCGACCGTCTCGACGCACCTCCCATTGAGCTTTCGGGAGGGATGCAACAGCGCGTCCAGCTGGCCAAAGCCATCGCGCTCGAACCCGCGTTGCTTTTGCTCGATGAACCCACAACCGGCCTTGATGTCAGCGTGCAGGCGCTCGTCCTTGATACATTGAAGCGCCTTCAGCAAGACAGGCAAATCACGATGGTCATCGTCTCCCCGACGCATCACCATCACACGGTCAGCCAACGTGCGTATGACACCAAGGTCGTGGGAGAC
>JBCBME010000373.1:0-3007 GCA_039822945.1 Pseudomonadota bacterium | reverse complement strand
ACCTGGTTCTGCGGTGCATGGATGAAGAACGGCTTCCACGAAGATGGCATTGCGAGCGCTGTCGACGTCGTGGAATCCATTGAGGCGCGTGACAGCATTGGTGTCGCCGCTCAGTGAGCGTGATCGAGCATATCCCGGGCCAGACCTTTCACGGCCGACGCGGCGCGACCAAAAACGCGTTTCGCTACTCCATCGACTACGTGTTGATGGACGCCGAGGCAGATGTGGGCGCCCCGTGGCTCTTTGGCCGGAATAGGGGCGGGATCGCATCGCTCCACGACACTGACCATGGCGGCGCACCAAAGACGGGCCGCGGCGCTGCGTGGGTTCGCGACGTGCTTGCCAGCCATGATTTACCTGCGCCTGCGCGGATCGAGCTTTTGGCCCAGCCGCGCTTTTGGGGCCATGTCTTCAATCCCGTCTCGTTCTGGCTTTGCTATGATGCAGAGGGCGAGATGCGCGTTGTGATTGCGGAAGTCACCAACACGTTCGGTGATCGGCATTCCTATCTTTGTCATACTGACGATCTCCAGCCGTTGCGGCGTGGCGTCGAGGTGCGCGCAAAGAAGCTCATGCACGTGTCGCCCTTCATGCCTGTCGAGGGCGGCTATCGGTTTCGCTTCGATTTGAAGAAGGATCGGATCGGCATCTGGATTGATTATCGGCAAGGCAATGGCGGGGGGCTTGTGGCCACCCTCACCGGGCCGCGCCGCCGCCTGACATCTCTGAGCATTTTGAAAGCGGCACTGCGCCGCCCGCTTGGCTCGCGGCGTGTGCTCGCGCTGATCCACTGGCAGGCGGTAAAGCTCTGGTGGAAGGGTGTGAAGTATCGCCCGCAGCCCGTGCCGCCGGCTGATGAGGTCTCGCGGTGAGTGCTGCCGTGGATTTCGCTGCACGAGAGAGGCTGCCGGCCTACTCGCTTTTCGGCGCGATCCTCGCGGGCGCGGGGCTGCCCATTTATATCTACGCGCCGCCCTTCTATGCGGAGGCCTACGGTGTCTCCCTGACGGGGATTGCCGCTGTCATCTTTTGGCTCCGACTTTTTGACGCGATCCAGGATCCGGCGCTTGGCTGGCTGAGTGAGCGGCTTGGCCGCGGGCGTGCGCCTGCGGTGGCCTTTGGTGGCTTTCTTCTCGCGATTTCGATGATCGGGCTCTTTGCCGTTGAGCCCCCGTTTGCGCCGCTTGCATGGTTTGCGCTGACGCTGACGCTGCTCTTTTCCAGCTTTTCGTTTCTCAACATCAACTTCTATGCGCAGGGCGTGAAGAAGTCGGGCGAGATCGAAGGGGGCCACGTGCGCCTTGGTGCATGGCGGGAGGGCGGCGCGCTGCTGGGCGTGTGTATTGCTGCGGTGGCGCCCACGCTCCTTCAGGACACGGTTGCGGCACCCTACGCGACGTTTGCCATTGGGTTTGCTGTCATCGTCTTTTTCGCAGTTCTCGCCATGGCGCCTGAATGGTCCCGCCGGATGGAGGCAGAGGCCACGCCGGTGAGCACGATCCTCAAGGACACGCTCGCGCTCAAGCTCTTGATCCTAGCGCTGGTGAACGCGACGCCGCTTGCCGTGTCGTCCACGCTCTTTCTGTTCTTCGTGGAGAGCAGGCTTGAGGCGCCCGGCTGGGAGGGGCCGCTCCTTGTGCTCTTCTTTCTTGCCGGTGCCGCGACGGCCCCGCTGTGGTCGAAGGCGGCCGAGCGGTTCGGGCCCAAGCCGGTGCTCTTTTTCGCGATGGTTTCGGCGATCGTGTCGTTTGGATTTGCGGCCCTCCTCGGGCCGGGGGATGCGATCTTTTTCGCCATCATCTGTCTGGCATCCGGGGCCACGATCGGCGCAGATCTCGTTTTGATGCCCGCCCTTTTCTCGGCCCGAATGGCCGCTATTTCACCGAATGGGGGGCAGGGCTTTGGCCTGTGGTCCCTCGTCCAGAAATTCACGCTGGCTTTCGCGGCCATTGTGCTTCTTCCGCTTCTCGATGCCTCGGGGTTTGAAGCGGGGTCCGCAACACAACCCCCCGAGGCACTGGCACTTCTGACGATCCTTTACGCACTTGTACCGTGTGGCCTCAAAGTCCTGGCCATCGCGATACTCGCTCGGACCGATCTGAGGAAGATTTAGGAGGCAATGATGGAACTACTCTATCTATTGATCGGAGCGGCGCTTGTGGTTGGCGCGTCCCTCATGATCGCGGCGCGCTGGTCTTTCAAAGCTCAGCAACCCTCAGACTACGCGACGGCCGGCCCACAATTCGACATCAGACAGCACCTGCAGGGTCCGATCCTGTGCGAGGGCGTGATCTACGGCCCCACCGGGCGCGTCACGTCCCGCTTTGTCGCGGATTTCGATGCCCATTGGGAAGGCAATACCGGCATCATGAAAGAGACATTCCGCTATGACACTGGTCGCGTGCAGGACCGGGAGTGGCGGCTGACACTTGGCAATGACGGTACGATCAAGGCTGATGCGGATGATCTCGTGGGGACCGGCAATGGCCGCCAGGAGGGCAACGCTGTCCAGCTCAACTATAACATCAAGCTGCCTGATGAGAGCGGCGGGCATGTGCTCAACACCACCGATTGGATGTACCTGGTGGAGAACGGCACGATCATGAACCGCTCCCAGTTCCGCAAGTTCGGCATCAAGGTGGCCGAGCTCGTGGCAACGATGCGACCGAAGGAGCAGTAATGCGCAAAGTGCGCGGAAAGCGGTATTGGCTGGTGGGCGCGTCTGAGGGACTCGGGCGCGCCTTGGCTTTGAAGATGGCAGAGTCCGGGGCGGATGTGATCGTCTCGGCGCGCAATCAGGAGCGGCTCGATGAGCTCGTCTCCGAGATGGGATCGGGGGAGGCCGTGGCCTGCGACGTGACCGATCAAGCCAGCGTGGACGCGGCAGCCGAGAGGATCGGGCAGATCGACGGTATCGTCTATCTCGCGGGGGTTTATTGGCCCATGTCCTCCAAAAAGTGGGAGGCCGACAAGGCCACCCAGATGGTTGAGATCAACATGATGGGCG
>JBCBME010000372.1:0-3026 GCA_039822945.1 Pseudomonadota bacterium | reverse complement strand
ATACCCTCCCTTACCAGCTCGATTTGACCATGCCGGGATCTGCCCGCGGACCCGAGGTCCCTGAGCGCGATCCGGCTGATCTTCAGTTTGCGGTAATACGCGTGCGGACGGCCAGTGAGCTGGCAGCGGTTGTGCAGGCGCGTGGCCGAGGAGTTGCGCGGCAGCTTGGCAAGCTTCAGCTGCGCCTTGAAGCGCTCTTCCATCGGGCGGCTTTCGTCGCGGGCGATCTCTTTGAGCTCGGCGCGCTTAGCGGCGTACTTCTTCACCAGCTTTTCGCGCTTAACTTCGCGGGCGATCATGGATTTTTTGGCCATGGATCAGTTTCCTTGCTTGGTGAAGGGCATGTTGAACTTGGCGAGCAGCGCGCGCGCCTCATCGTCCGTGTTGGCCGTCGTCGTGATGATGACGTCCATGCCGAGCATATCGACAACCTTGTCGAACTCGATCTCGGGGAAAACGATGTGTTCCTTGATGCCGAAGGCGTAGTTGCCGCGGCCGTCAAACGACGTGGGCTTCACACCACGGAAGTCGCGGATACGGGGCATCGCGATGGTGATCAAACGGTCGAGGAATTCGTACATCCGGTCGCCGCGGAGCGTGACCTTCACGCCGAGCGGCATGTCTTCACGAACGCGGAAACCAGCGATGGAGTTCTTCGCCTTGGTGATCACGGCCTTTTGGCCCGCAATCGCCGTCAGATCTTCCTGCGCGGCCTTCACCTTCTTGGTGTCCTTAACAGCATCACCGACACCCATGTTCAGGACGATCTTGTCCAGACGCGGGATCTGCATGTCGTTGGTGTAGCTGAACTCTTCCTTCATGGCGGGCTTGATCGTGTCCCGGAAGAGCGCTTTCAGGCGCGGGGTGTAATCGGTTGCGTCGAGCATCAGACAGTCTCCCCGGTGGTCTTTGCAAAGCGGACCTTCTTGCCGTCTTCCGTGCGGAAGCCCACGCGGGTCGCTTTGCCGTTGCTGTCGAGCAGAGCGAGGTTCGACAGATCGATGGGCATTGCCTTGGGCAGGCGGCCACCCTGGCTCTGCTGGGACTGGCGCGTGTGACGGATGGCCATGTTGATGCCATCGACAACGGCCTTGCCGGCGGATGGGTTCACGGAGGTGATCTCACCTTCCTTGCCCTTGTCCTTGCCCGCGAGCACGACGACCTTGTCGCCCTTCTTCAGTTTGGCTGCCATCTCAGAGCACCTCCGGCGCGAGCGAAATGATCTTCATGAAGTTTTTGGCACGCAGTTCGCGCACGACCGGCCCAAAAATACGGGTGCCGATGGGCTCGCCCGAATTGTTGAGGATCACGGCGGCGTTGCGGTCAAAGCGGATCGCGGTCCCGTCTTCGCGGCGCACTTCCTTGGCGGTGCGAACGACGACGGCCTTGCGGACGTCACCCTTCTTCACACGGCCACGCGGAATGGCTTCCTTGACGGATACCACGATGATGTCGCCGACCGAGGCGTATTTACGCTTCGAGCCGCCAAGAACCTTGATGCACTGCACCCGGCGCGCGCCGGAATTGTCAGCAACATCCAGATTCGTCTGCATCTGAATCATCGGTATTCCTCCGACCTAGAGGGGCGCTTCAGACATTGCCCCCCGGGTTTCGTATGAACGCACTAAGCCTCCGGCCAAGTGCGGATAGCGCCGTTTAGAGAAGCTACCCGAGTCCCGCAACCCCTACTGGCAAAGAAATTCAGGCGCTCCGCTAAGTGTTGCCAGGCCTTCCTTGCCCGCGCGCTAGCACAACTCGAATCACACGTGATGACAGACATATTTTCGCTGTTGCACGAGCCGTACAGCTAGAGTGCCAGCGAAAAATCAACATCTAGTGCCATCTTGCGCAGCCAAAACAGACACAATAGCATAGCTATTGTGTCTGTTTTGGCTGATTGTCAAGTTTCACGGCGCCGTGGGCCCAAAAAACCTGTTGAAACCGCTGTTGCGGCGTTTCTGTGGCTTTTGAGGCAAGAAAACGTTAACGTCGGCGCCGGAAACCAAAAGCTCCGCCAAGGATAGTTGCAACATGCATTTTCCGCAACAAGACCCGCTGATCGCTAGAATAGAAGAAATTGTGAAAACGCAGAGAATTCTAGCGCAAGAACTGTCGCTTCTGAACACTTTGCGCTCGCAGTCAGAGAGCGCAAACAACGTCCTGCTGCCCGAGGATCGGCTAAATTCAAAGAACGCGCAAAAATTTGAAGTACTATCGCACACGTTGGCGGTCCTTGGGCAAGGAGACGCATACCTTTACGGAGGCCTAGGCACGAAACAGTTGTTTGAGGCCGTGAGTCAAAGGCTCTGTGAGCTCCAGCTCAAGCTAGCAGCGTACAACCGAGATCGCTCAAAAAGGCAGGAGTATGATCCTGGCTCACCACTTCTGCAGCCAGATGCGGTGCTCAATTACTCGACCTTTAGGTCTCACCTTAAGCGCTTCGGTGAGGAAGGCAGACTTCACTATGACGACGAAAGGCAGCTCTGGCGTACCACAGCCGACATTCCCGCAGAGGCTTTGGAGCCACCTAGTGAAGATGATGAGTATGATGCCCCCTAGCCTTGCCCTTGCGATTGTAGGAACCGTCCTAGTGGTTGTGGCCGGTGGCTATAAGCTCGAGGTAATTTGGCCGAGCGGAGAAGGCGGGGTCATTCTCACACCATCTTCCAACGTGCAGCTTCACGAAAAGTAGAAAGCGCGCCCCTCAAGGGACGCGCCTTCAAATCTCGTATGGTGAGCCTCAGGCCTGCCGCTTAAGCGTCGGAACCCGAATACACTTCCCAGCGCTTCGTTTTCGACCTCGGCGGGCACTCGATGATGCGCGCCGTGTCGCCGATCTTGAACTCGTTCTTTTCGTCTTAGGCGCCGTTGTTCCAGCGGCCAGTCAGACGACCCTAGCGAGGAGATCGCGCAGGGTGCGACGTTCTTCGGGGGAGATGGGCTCGAGGATGTCCCCCACCACTCCGGCGACGGCGGAGGTGAGCTCGGCCACGACTTGGTTGCCCTCTTCCGTGAGTGTCACGAGG
>JBCBME010000371.1:0-3029 GCA_039822945.1 Pseudomonadota bacterium | reverse complement strand
TGCCTTGCCGCGATCCTTCTGAGCGCGCTCGGCGTGCCTGCGGCGATGGCAAACGAGCCCGCCCACGACAAGCCCCGCCACGGGGTAGGCCCAGGCGCTGCGCGCGCCCCGCGCCACGGCCCAATCGCCATCGACCCGCACGGGCAGGCGCGTCAGAAATCCAATGGAGGCAGTGACATCGCGCGCGTCGATGACGTTTTCCTGCTCTGCCATGCCTCCCTCCTGCTTGTGCGCCGCCGCCCCAGCGGTAAAGAGGTGCGCGCGTCCCTTCAAGCACAAGGCACCTATGGCTCCCTTCACCACCCTCGCGGATTTTGCCGCTGTCCTCGCTCAAGCCCCTCAACCGAATGCCACCGCGCAGCAGGCCGCCGCTGACCGCAACGCCCAGCTCACAAAGCCGCCGGGGGCGCTGGGTCGCCTGGAGGATCTCGCGATCTGGATGGGCGGCTGGCAGGGGCGGGAGAAGCCCGTTGTCGACGCCCCTCAGATCCTTGTCTTCGCCGGCAATCACGGGGTTGCCGCGCGCGGGGTTTCCGCCTTCCCGGCGGAGGTGACGGCGCAGATGGTGCTGAATTTCGAACATGGCGGGGCGGCGATCAATCAGCTGGCCCGCGCCTTTGGGGCCGAGATGACGGTGACCGCGCTCGACCTCGACACGCCCACGGCAGACTTCACGCAAGGCGCCGCCATGACCGAGGCGGAGTGCGTTGCGGCGCTTGCCGCGGGGTGGGAGGCTGTCGACCCCGACGCTGACGTGCTCGTCACGGGCGAGATGGGGATCGGCAACACGACCGCTGCGGCCGCCATCGCCACGGCGCTCTACGGCGGGTCATGGGCAGGGCGGGGGACCGGCGTCGATGATGCGGGGCTCGCGCTCAAGGCGCGCGTGGTGGAGGAGGCCGTGGCCGCCAACACCCCGGCCAGCCCCCTCGAAGTGCTGCAGCGCCTCGGCGGGCGAGAGATTGCCGCCATGGCGGGCGCAATCGCGGCGGCACGGGCGCATTCTGTGCCCGTGGTGCTCGATGGTTTCATCTGCTGTGCGGCGGCAGCCTGCCTGGCGGAGGCGCAGCCCGGCGCGCTCGATCACTGCGTTGCGGGCCATCAGAGCGCAGAGGGGGCGCATCCCGCGCTCCTTGAAAAGCTCGGTAAGGCGCCGCTCCTGTCGCTCGGGCTCCGGCTCGGGGAGGGGTCGGGCGCGGCGCTCGCGCTCGGCGTGCTCAAGGGCGCGGTGGCCTGCCATTCGGGCATGGCCACCTTTGCCGAAGCGGGGGTCAGCGGCGGCTAGGCCTCCTTTTCGGCCGCCGCCACGATCTCCGTCTCAATCGAGCGCTCCAACTCTTTGGCGCGGGCGATGTAGGCCTTGTTCTGTGACAGAGGCACGTCCGGGTCCCACAGCTCCGACAGCTCGGAAAGCACGTGCCGGTCATGGCGATAAAAGGCCTTTTCGTGCTCATAGGCGTCGAATTCCGCGACATCCATCGCCTGCAGCACATAGCGCCCGGCCCGCAGCGAGGAATCGAAGGTCTCGCGCACCGTCTGGCTCGCCCCCGCCTGCACCAGCTCATAAGTGTGCACCCGGTCGCGCGCGCGCGCGATGATGTGAAGATCAGGCCGCACCTGACGCGCGTGACGCACGAGGGTCAGTGCCGCGGCATCGTCATCGACGGCCACCACGAGGACCTGCGTGTCCATGATGCCCGCCGCCTCCAGAAGGCTCGGATTGGTGGGGTCACCGTAATACCCCTTGAACCCGAAGGAGCGCATGAGCCGGATCGTCTCCACGTTGTTGTCGATGACGGTGGCGGTCATGCCCGCGGTCTGCACCATGCGATTGACGATCTGCCCGAAGCGCCCAACGCCCGCGATGATGATGCGGCCCTGCCCGGTGATCTCGTCAGGTTCGGGATGCTCGATATCGCCCAAGCGGTGCGTGAGCCGCTCGTAAAGGATGAAGAGAAGCGGCGTGAGCAGCATCGAGAGCGCCACGATGAGCAAAAGCTCCCGCGAGAGCGCCCCTTCGAGCACGTCGGTCTGTTGCGCGAAAGTGATGAGGACAAAGCCGAACTCACCGGCCTGCGCGAGCGAGAGCGTAAAGAGCCAGAGCGCCCTGTCACGCAGCCTGAAAAGCCACCCCAGCGCAAAGAGCACCAGTCCCTTGGCAAAGATCAGCGCGAGTGTCGCCCCGAGGATCGTGAACGGCGCGCTGGCCAGAAGCCCCAGATCGATACCCGCTCCCACGGTGATGAAAAAGAGGCCGAGGAGAAGGCCCTTGAAGGGCTCGACCGCGCTTTCGAGCTCGTGGCGGAATTCGGAGTTGGCGAGGACCACGCCCGCCAGAAACGCACCAAGCGCGGGCGAGAGGCCCACCATGTTCATGAGCACTGCGATCGACACGACGATAAAGAGCGCAAACGCCGTGTTGAGCTCCCGGAGCCGCGTGCGTGCGATCATGTGGTAGAGCGGCCCGGTGAGGTAGCGCCCCACGAGCACGATCGCCGCCACCGAGCCCAGCGTGATGAGCGTCACGCTCCATTGCGGCAAGCCGCCAAGGAGGTAGGCCTTCGCATGGGTGTCATGGGCCTCATCGTGTGTGTTGCGGATGATGGATCCGTCGGCGGCCCCGATGATGTCGGGCGTGACCGCCAAAAGCGGCAAGAGCGCCAGGAAAGGGATGACCGCGATGTCCTGGGCCAGAAGCACGGAAAAGGCCGAGCGCCCGCCGCCCGTGGCCATCAGCCCCTTTTCGTTCAGCGTTTGCAGCACGATGGCCGTGGAGGACAGCGTGAGGATCAGGCCCACCGCCAGCGCGGTGCGCCACTCCAGACCCAGCGCCTGCGCCACCACGAAGATGAGCGCACAGGTCACGGAGATCTGGAGCCCGCCCAGCCCCAGCAGGCGCGCGCGCATCTGCCAGAGCACCTTGGGCTCAAGCTCGAGCCCAATGAGAAAGAGCATCATCACAACGCCGAATTCAGCAAAGTGCTGCACGTCGGTCGTGTCACTCACAAGGCCGAGCGCGGGCCCGATGC
>JBCBME010000370.1:0-3030 GCA_039822945.1 Pseudomonadota bacterium | reverse complement strand
ACATCCTGATCCGGGCGCTGAAGCGTGGCTGACCTCTTCGCCTACACAGACGGCGCCTGTTCCGGCAATCCGGGGCCCGGCGGCTGGGGCGTCCTGCTCATCGCGCGGGAGGGTGAGGCGGAAGTGAAGCGGCGCGAGCTCTCGGGCGGCGAGCCCGAGACCACCAACAACCGCATGGAGCTCATGGCCGCGATCACCGCGCTCGAGACGCTGGAGCGGCCCTCGCAGCTCACCCTCGTCACCGACAGCTCCTACGTGAAGGACGGGATCAATTCGTGGATCCACGGCTGGAAGGCGCGACGCTGGAAGACAGCCGCCAAGAAGCCGGTGAAGAATGTCGAGCTCTGGCAGCGCCTCGACGAGGCCCGCGCGCGCCACGACGTGACGTGGGAATGGGTCAAGGGCCATGCGGGCCACCCCGAGAACGAGCGCGCCGATGAACTCGCACGCGCAGGCATGGCACCGTTCAAGCCGTGATCGGCAAGGTTGTCCCCATCGTGCTGCACCCGGGCGGCGCGCCCCTGCGGATCCTAGCCTTCACCCATCCCGTCACCGGGGCGCTGATCGTCAAAGGCACGATCGAGGCGGGCAAGCATCCCACCCGCGCGGCGGCCCGCGAGCTCTGGGAGGAAAGCGGGCTGCAGGCGATCTCGGCCCTCGAGCTCGCCGTGCGCGAGGATATCAGGCCGGGCGAGCAATGGCATTTCATCCTGACCCGCGTGCGCCCGCCCGTCCCGGAGGCGTTCCAGCATTTCTGCAAGGATGATGGTGGGCATCGCTTTCGCTTCTGGTGGCACGACCTTGCAAAAGACGGCCCCTTCGAGCCACCCTTTGACGGCGTGATCGCGGCAGTGCGAGAGGCGCTTACTCAGCCCGGGTGAGCTTGAAGAAATAGGGCTGGTCCATGCCCTTGAAATCCATCCAGCCGAGCCGCTCCGTCTCGCTGATGCGGGCGAAGATGTCGTGGATGGGCCTGTCATCATAGCACATCGCCGCGTGGGGACGGCCGCGATGCGTGAGGGTGCGCAGCCGGGCGCGGGGCTTTGATGTGAAAAAGAGCGGCGCGAGGATCGGAAAGCTCAGCTTCAGAAGCACGTCGCGCGCGGGCAGCGACGTGATGAGCCCGAGCGGCAGGAAACGGGGATTGAGCGCGCGCGTCCCCCAGAGCGGAACATCGTGGATGAGGGGGTGCACGGCCTCGGCGCTCTCAAACCTCTTCCCCGCCCAGGAGGACGCGGCAAGGAGGCCGTCCATCGGGTGCCCGGTTGGCACCTCTGCCCCGCGCCAGGGGCCCAGCATATCCGCCTCTGTCGCGGGCGGCAGGCTGTCGAACCATGCGGTGGCCTCTTCCGGGGTCATGTGAGGCGTGCCGGGAGCGTAGTGCCGCGCAGGAAGTCTTCGGCTGAGGTGGCTCGCTTCCCGGCGCGTTGAAGTTCGGTGATTTCAATGGCACCGGTCCCGCAGGCGATGGTCAGGCCCTCGAGAACGGTGCCCGGCTCGCCGTCGCCTTCTGAGAGCCGTGAGCGCAGCAGTTTGACCCGCTCGCCGTCCATCACGCACCACGTACCCGGAAAGGGAGAGAGGCCGCGAATATGGGCGTCCACGTCGGCGGCAGGGCGCGACCAGTCGATGCGGGCTTCTTCCTTCGAGATCTTCTGGGCGTAACTGACGCCCTCCTCGGCCTGGGCTTCGGCAGGAATGGGAAGAGCGGTGAGCGCCTCTCCGATAAGCCGCGCGCCGAGGGCAGACAGCCGGTCATGGAGATCGCCTGTGGTCTCCTCCGCGCCGATCTCGAGCGCTTCGCGGAGAAGGACGGGGCCGGTGTCGAGCCCGGCCTCCATCTGCATGATGCAGATGCCTGTCTCGGCGTCACCGGCCATGATCGCGCGATGGATCGGGGCCGCCCCGCGCCAGCGCGGCAGAAGCGAGGCGTGGATGTTGAGGCAGCCAAGGCGCGGCGCATCGAGCACGGCCTGCGGCAGGATGAGGCCGTAGGCGACAACGACCGCGACGTCGGCCTCAAGCGCGGCAAATGCCTCCTGCGCCTCCGGAGTCTTCAGAAAGACAGGATGGCGGACAGGCAGACCGAGGGCCTCGGCCCGGGCCTGGACGGGTGTCGGGCGGTCCTTCTTGCCGCGACCGGCAGGGCGCGGCGGCTGGCAATAGACGCACACCACGTCATGGGCGGCAGCCACCGCCTCCAGCACCGGGACGGAGAAGTCAGGCGAGCCCATGAAGACCACGCGCATCAGCGACGCCCCGCCTTGCGCAGGAGCATGTCGCGCTTCACCCGGCTCAGATTGTCGAAATACATCCGCCCGTTGAGGTGGTCGATCTGGTGCTGGACGGAGCGGCCCCATTGCAGGACAAATTCGCGGCGGTCCACGATGCCCTGCGCGTTGAGATAGCGGACGGTGACCGCGCGGGGCCGTTTGACCTTGGCCGAAACGCCCGGAAGGTTCGGCGAGGCCTCCTCCCCGAGCGCGTCTTCGATGGAGGCGTTGAGCACTTCGGGATTGGCCATGAGGACGGCCTTGCCGCGCTCACGGCTTGCATCCACCACGGCAAGCCGGAGCGAAATCCCGATCTGAGGCGCGGCGAGGCCGATGCCCGGCATTGCTTCCATCGTCTCCACCATATCCGCCCAGATGGTGCGGATCTCGTCAGTGATGGCGTCAACGGGCGCTGCGGGCGTGCGCAGCGTCTTGTGTGGCCAGGGAAGGAAGGGGCGCACGGTCATGCGCCTGCCTCGAGCGGCTCGGGATGATCGAGGATCGTGACGCCCTCGAGATGGTCGAATTCGTGTTGGACGCAGGCCGCCTCAAACCCCGTGAACGTCCGCTCCTGAGGCGCGCCGTGGACGTCCTGCCAGCGGAGCGTCACCTGCGCGGGGCGCGCGACGCGGCGGGGTGTGTTGGGAATGGAGAGGCAGCCCTCTTCCTGCACAGCCACCTCGGTGCCGTGATCTGTGATGGCGGGATTGACGAAGGTGATGGGGCTCGGCGCCCCGTCCTTCCAGCCCGCATCCAT
>JBCBME010000369.1:0-3039 GCA_039822945.1 Pseudomonadota bacterium | reverse complement strand
TGTGGCCTAGTGGAGGGCTGGCGGCGCCTCAGAGAGCATGATGACGTCGAAATCAAGAAGCGGCGCCACGTTGCGCACGTCCCTGAGAATGACATCCGGCTTTGGCACGTATTCCGTGACCGCGTAGTAGCGGCCAGTATAGCCGCATTTTTCGAGCCATTCCGCGACCTCGCTTGGATCGTATTCTCGATCAAACAAGGTGCTGAGCACCACGTCCGGGTTCATCTTTTCGAGGAGCGCGGGCGTGATCTGGCGCAAATTCAGACAATACGTTATGGCTCCCGGAGTGGAGTGGGAGCGATCGATAGCATCATCGCTCACAAGACCGATGCAAAGCACCGAGCTCGTTGTGATTTGTTCTGATGCGTGGCGGCGGACCTTGAGCATCGTGGGCAAAACTGCCTCCCTATACGAAACGGGGGTCAAGAACGTGACCTTGCGACATATGCTGTGAGATTACAACAAATCAGTCAAAGGCACGTGTGACCATTGGACCTAGCTGCGTATCATGAAGCATTTTTGGGAGCGCTAACGCTGCCAGCGCTGATGATCAGCCCTGCAAAGCGCGTTCTGGCGATGAACCAAGAGGCCATCACACTCCTCGGCCATGATGCGAGGGGAGCGCATTACACCACGATTCTGCGCCAGCCCAGCGTGGCCGAGGCCATCGAGGCCGGCCTACGAGACGCAAAGGCCCGCGTTGTGCGGATGCCGTTGAGGGCACAAGACAGGGTTGAGACCTACGTTCTTGATGTGGCGCCCTTGGCCATGGCGGCCTCACCGGGGTTGCTCGTCACCTTTCAAGACGTCTCGGACGCCGAAGGGCTGGGCCAGATGCGGCGGGACTTCGTGGCCAATGTCAGTCACGAGCTCCGCACGCCGCTGACCGCATTGATGGGCTTTATCGAAACGCTCCAGGGGCCAGCCCAGGACGATGCCCGCGCGCGTGAGAAGTTTCTCGGGATGATGGCCACGGAGGCCGATCGGATGAATCGGCTTGTCCTTGATCTTTTGTCGCTGTCGCGGGTGGAAAGCGAGGAAAGGCTCCGGCCCGGGGCCCGTGTAGACTTCGCCGATGTGATCCGGGAAAGCGTGGAGACGGTCTCTCACGCAACCAAGAAGGCGGGGACCGCCGTGACCCTCGCTCTGCCCGAGGGAAAGGTCTGGGTCGACGGGGACCGGGATCAGCTCATGCAGGTGGTTCGCAACCTCGCAGAGAATGCCGTGAAGTACGGGGGAGGGGAGGTGACGATCTCCCTGGCGCTGCCCGAACGCGAAGCCGCTTTGAGGGGGCCTGCAGCTGTTCTCGACGTCCGCGACAACGGCGAGGGAATCGAGGCGCACCACGTCCCACGCCTCACGGAACGCTTCTATCGCATCGATACGCATCGATCGCGCGAACAAGGGGGCACTGGACTGGGTCTCGCCATCGTAAAACACATCGTCAACCGCCATCGCGGGCGGTTGCGCATCAGTTCTGTTCGAGGCGAAGGCTCTGTTTTTTCAGTGGTTTTGCCTCGGACGTAATCGCAGTGTCATGGAGCTTTCACAAAAGGTTAAGACTGTCATGAATCTGTTACAAAACATACACAAAAGCATCGTGAGCAATCCGTAGACGTCCCGCTAATCGGGGCGGTGCGCGCTCTGATATTGACTGACAACAGGAGCTGCTATCCATGTCATTTCCGAAACTGACCGCCTCTGCGCTTGCACTCGCGGCTGCTGCTACGGCAGCAGATGCACGCAACAACGTCCAGGTGGCCGGATCATCGACCGTCCTTCCCTATGCCTCCATCATCGCTGAGCTTTTTGGCGACAACACCGACTTTGACACGCCGGTTGTTGAGTCTGGCGGCTCCTCCTCGGGTCTGCGGCGTTTCTGCGAAGGTGTTGGCGTCAACACCATCGACATCGCCAACGCATCCCGCGCGATCCGCGACAGCGAAGTGGCCGCATGTGCCGAAGCTGGCGTGACCGACATCATCGAAGTGCGCATCGGCTATGACGGGATCGTCTTCGCCTCCCAGATCGACGGGCCGGCCTACGACGCCTTCACGCCGTCTGACTGGTTCAACGCTCTTGCCCCCATGGTGATGGTGGACGGCGCGCTCGTCGAAAACCCGCACACGCAGTGGGCAGACTTCAACGCCGACCTTCCCGCCGAAGACATCCTCGCGTTCATCCCGGGCACCAAGCACGGCACGCGCGAAGTGTTCGAAGAGAAGGTGATCGCGGCTGGCTGTGAAGCCACGGGCGCCTTTGAAGCCATGATGGCTGGCGGCATGTCCGAGGACGATGCTGAAGATGCATGCCTTGAGGTCCGCACCGACGGCCGCTCGGTCGACATCGACGGCGACTACACCGAGACGCTGGCGCGCATCGACGCGAACAGCAACGGCATCGGCGTGTTCGGTCTCGCGTTCTACGAGAACAACACCGACAAGCTGAAAGTGGCAACGATGTCCGGTATCGCACCGTCCACCGCCACGATCGCATCCGGCGAGTACCCGGTGTCGCGCCCGCTCTTCTTCTACATCAAGAAGGCACACATCGGCGTTATCCCCGGCCTCAAGGAGTACGCTCAGTTCTTCATGGCTGACGAGCTTGCAGGCCCCGAAGGCCCGCTGGCTGCCTACGGCCTCGTGTCCGATCCTGAGCTCGCCGCAACGCAGGCGATGATCGAAGCCGAAGAGGTTATGGGCTCCGGCATGTAAGCCAAGCTGCCTTTGACTTTTGGAGAAGGCGGCTCAACTGGGCCGCCTTCGCCTACGTTTAGATTAACGCATTCCGCTGAAAGGACGGCCCATGACCGTCGCATGGCTCTTCGCAGTGTTAATCGCCCTCTCGATCGTGGGCTTCATTGCGGCACGCACGCGCGCAATGGCTTCGGCCGGTGGCGATATGCGCAACCTGCATTCCTTGCCGAGCTACTATGGCTCAACGGCAATGCTCGCAGTGATTGTTCCGTCCTTTATTGTTCTCTTCGCTTGGCTGATCTTGCAGCCCATCATCATCGGCCCGCACAGACGCCCCAATGAT
>JBCBME010000368.1:0-3047 GCA_039822945.1 Pseudomonadota bacterium | reverse complement strand
CAAGGCCTTTAAGGAGGCCTCGGACGCCGGCGGGGGCGAGCTTGGGCTGCGCACTCCCTTTGGGCAGGGCGGCTATGAGCAGGCGGCGCTGTCGGCGGGGCTTGCGAAGGGCGCGGTGGCAGGGGTCATGGCCGGTGACTGCGCGCAGGCCTATGCCCTCTCGCGCCCGCCCGGGCACCACTGCCTGCCCGATTTTCCCAATGGGTTCTGCCTCATGGCCAATATCGCCATCGCGCTGGAGGCTGCGCGGGCCGCGGAGCCGCTCCGCGCCGTCATCCTCGATTGGGACGTGCATCACGGCAACGGCAGCGAGGCGATCTATGCCACCGACGCGGAGACGCTGACGATCTCGCTTCACCAAGAACGGAACTACCCGCTCGATACCGGCGACGCGGAGACAGACGCGTTGGCCAATATCAACGTGCCGCTGCCCCCCGGTGCGGGGCACGAGACATATCTTCACGCAATGGACCGGATCGTGCTGCCCGCCATCCATGCCTTCCGGCCCGATATCATCCTCGTGGCCTGCGGCTTTGACGCGGCGGCGATAGACCCGCTCTCGCGGATGCTGGCGACGGCTCAAACCTTTGCCGAGCTCACGCGCCGCACCAAGGTCGCGGCGGAGGAGCTCTGCGCCGGGCGGCTCGTTCTCGTCCATGAGGGGGGCTACTCGGAGGTCTACGTGCCGTTTTGCGGCCATGCGGTGCTCGAAGTGCTCGCGCCCGGCGGCCCCGTCGCCCCCGACCCCTTTGCCGCCACCTTTGCGGCGCGCCAACCGGGGCCGCGCTTTGCACGCTTTGCCTCGGATTGGGTGGATGAGCTGGCCGCGTTTCACGGCACGCGCTAGCCCTTTTCAATCGCGCGCGCGGAGCTTACCTCTGCGGGACATCCGCCAGCCTGCGCCAGCGTGACACCTGACTTACGGAGCACGACATGTCCGAGATCACCCCCGCCCAGGCGTTCCTCCTCACGCGCCGCTCGCGCCCGCTCAGAACGCTGAAAAAGCCCGTGCCGAAGCGCCCGGAGATCGAGGTGATGCTGCGCATCGCGGGGCGCACGCCCGATCACGGGAAGCTCGAGCCCTGGCGTTTCGTGGTGCTCGAGGAAAAGGCGCTGCGGCGGATCGCGGCTTTGGCCCCGGCGCATATCGAGCGCATCGACGCGCCGAGCCTTGCGGCAAGCCAGTATGAGACATCACCCTTTGCCATTGTGGTCCTTGAGAGCCCCAAGGAGCCAAGCAAGATCCCCGCGATCGAGCAGACCTATTCGGCGGGTGCGGTGTGTCTGGCGCTCGTGAATGCGGCGCTCGCCTCGGGCTGGGGGGCGAACTGGCTCTCTGGCGCGCTCAGCCATGACCCGGATTTCGCCGCGGAGGCCTTTGGCGCCGAGCCCCATGAGCGCGTGGCAGGCGTGATCCATATCGGTTCTTGCGATGAGGCCCCTGCTGACCGCCCCCGCCCGGACATTCGCGCCAAGACGACATGGGTGGCGAAGTGATCCTGACGGCGTTTTCAAAGGCGCTCGGCCAAGTCGGCGATCCGCGCTTTCGCAGGGTGCTCTGGCGGGGCATCGGCCTCACCATCGCGCTGCTCGTAGGGGCCTATGCCGCGCTGCTGGGCCTGATCGAGTGGCTCGCGGGCGGGCCCATTGAGCTGCCCATCGTGGGAGAGGTGACGTGGGTCGGCGATCTTTTGAGCTTTGGCTCCCTTGCCGTGATGCTGATCGTGTCAGTTTTCCTGATGATCCCGGTGGCCTCGGCGATCACGTCGCTTTTTCTCGATGAGGTGGCCACGGCCGTCGAGGAAAAGCACTACCCCGAGATCGGCACGCCGCCGCGCACGCCCTTTTGGGATGGTTTGCGCGACACGGTGAACTTTCTGGGCGTGCTGATCGCGGCCAACATCTTTGCGCTCATCCTCTACGCGCTGTTCCCGCCCGCGGCGTTCTTCATCTTCATCGGGCTGAACGGGTACTTGCTGGGGCGGGAATACTTCACCATCGCGGCCATGCGCCATCTGGGCCGCGACGGGGCCAAGGCGCTGAGGAAGGAACATGCAGGCCTGATCTGGGCGGCGGGGTGCCTGATGGCGCTGCCGCTCACCTTTCCGATCCTCAACCTCGTGATCCCGATCCTCGGGGCGGCGACATTCACGCATCTTTATCACGGCCTGCGCCGCTAATTTGCCACAAAGCTGAGCCACCTTCGCCCCCGTGACGCAAATGGGGGCGGCTATGGGTTTTCGTGTGGGGTGTCTTTTGTCTGCGCTCGCGCTGGCGGGCTGCACTGACATGGGCGTGCCCACGCAATCGCGCGGGTTTTCCACCCCGCTTTACATGCTCCACCCCCCGCAGGCGTTCTCCGAGATCGCGTCGGAGGCCGAGCGTCTTGAAGCGCTCACCGAGAGCCTCGTGCGCCGCGCTGCGCTGGGACAAGAAACACAGCTCGCCTTTGCGGCAGCCTTTGGGCGCGCCAACCCCGCGGCGCCGGGCATGCTGGCCGCGGATCTGGCAGAGGCGGAGGCGCGGGCGGCAGAGCTCGCAGAACTGTTGCCGCTTTACGTGACGGCCCAGGCCCGGGCGATGGAGACGCTTCAGATGCAGGAGGCGGCCGGGCTGATTGCCCCGGCGGAGCATGTCGCGGCGCGCGGTAGGCTCGCCGCAGAGCGGGCGCGCATCGCGGCCTCCCTCGGCGCGGCTGGGCTGAATGCTCGCGCGCTCGGGGCGAACACGCTCGGCGATGCGCTGAGGCGCATGGTGGCGGGGCTTCCCCCTCTCGCCGTCTGAAAGCCCTAGAGGTCTGGCGTCGCCATCCTGTTGAACCAGTCGATGTCACGCACCGTCAGAAGACCCGAGATAATCACGCCCGCGATGATGACCCAGAGCACGAAGGCAATCCCGCTCGTGATGAGAAAGCGTTTCTTGAGCTGCGGGTTCGTGAACTTTGGGAGCTGGCTCTAGAGACATTGCGTGAGCGCTCAAGAAGTCTGAACCGAGGGTAGGACTCTGTACGGCTGCGATGACGAAGGTCCAACTGTAGGTTTTGTTTC
>JBCBME010000367.1:0-3048 GCA_039822945.1 Pseudomonadota bacterium | reverse complement strand
GGGGTAGCCGCCAAAGCCCACAACGGCTGTCGGGCGATCGCGGCGGAACTTTTGCACGGTGGCCAGCACCCCGCTGAGGATCTGGAAGGGCACGGTAACCTTAGCGGCAAGCCCGCCACGGGCGAAGGTGGCGGAGCGCACCGTCTCGATCTCCACCCCATCGGGGAAGTTGCCCACATAGCGCGCGCCGCGCGGATCGGTGATGAGGATCACACGCCAGCCCCGCTTCAGCATCTCCTCGGCGAGGGCCTGAGCTGGGAACATGTGGCCGCCTGTGCCACCGGCGGCCATCACGAGGCGTGTCATCTGCCGCGTCCCTTGAGGATGTCTCCGATCTCTCCCTGCGGTCGAGAGCGGGTGAAGGCGAGGAGCATGCCGAGCGCGATGCCGCCAGCGATAAGTGACGAGCCCCCGTAGCTGACGAAGGGCAGCGTCATTCCCTTGGCGGGCAAGAGCCGCACGGCCACGCCCATATTGATCATGGCCTGCACGCCGAACATGGCCGCAAGCCCGGTGCCTGCGAGGCGGATGAAGGGATCACGCTCCTTCACCAGACGCAGGAAGGCGCGACAGACGATGGCGGCATAAAGCGCGATGATCGCGAGGACGAGGACCATGCCGTATTCCTCGGCCGCGACCGCGATGATGAAATCTGTATGCGCGTCAGGGAGCGACCATTTCACCTCCCCCTCGCCGACACCCACGCCGAAAAACCCACCCTCGCGGATGGCGTTCGTGGCGTAGCCCAGCTGCGTGGTGGGATCGACATCGGGGCTCAGGAACCCGTCGATGCGGCGCGCGAAGTGTTCCGAGTGACTATAGGCCAGCGTGCCCGCCGCAATCGTGAGCCCCGCCATCACGAGGAGGAGGAGCATCGGCGCGCCCGCCACGAAATACATCACCCCCCAGCCAAAGAGGATCAGGCAGGCCTGACCAAAGTCGGGCTGCATCGCCAAAAGAAACGCGATGACGACGGCAAGCCCAAAGCTGTAGGTGCGCCCGGACGGCCCGTTGATCTCTTGACTTGCGGCCAAGAGCCAGGCGGCGGTGACGATGAAGCCGGGCTTCAGGAACTCAGAGGGCTGGAGAGAGGCAAAGCCGAGGGAGTACCAGCGAACCGCCCCCTTTCCAAAATCCGTGCCGAAGAAGGGCAAAAGCGCCAGCGCCACGAAGGACGCGACAAAGCCCAGTACTGCGAGGCGCCGCACGAGCGAGGGCGACATCATCGAGGTGATGACCATCGTCAGGAGCGCCATGCCCCCGAAGACGGCCTGCCGCTCCACATAATGAAAAGGTTCGAAGCCGTTCTTGGCCGCCAGCGGTGGCGACGCCGCGAGGCCCAGAAGCATCCCGATGGCAAAGAGGCCAAACACGAAGGCCACGGACCATTTATCAAGCGTGCGCCACCAGCGCGGAATAACTGGATCGATAGACGCGACGGGAACCGCGCCGTGGACCATCTCTGTCATGGGTCTCTACTGCCTGCTCAAATCGCCGCTTTTCGCGGTCTCGCGCGAACTATAGCCGCAAAGCCTGAATCGGGCTAGGAAAAATGGCTTGGCGCGGGCGCGAAGCTTTGGCATCTGGCGGCCCATGCACGTGAAATCTGTGATCCTGGGGGCTGGCGCGGCTGGCATGATGTGCGCGGCGCGTCTGGGCGCGGATGCGCTGGTGCTAGATCACGCCAAGGCGCCCGGCGAAAAGATCCGGATTTCGGGCGGCGGGCGCTGCAATTTCACCAATTTGGGGGTGGAGCCCGCGCGGTTTCTGAGCCGCAATCCACACTTCGCGAAGTCCGCGCTCGCGCGGTACACGCAGTGGGATTTCATCGACCTCGTGGACCGTTACGGCATCGCCTGGCACGAAAAGACGCTGGGCCAGCTCTTTTGCGATGGGAAATCGACGCAGATCATCGAGATGCTGAAGGCCGAGATGGGGGGCGCGCGGCTTTGGCTGCAGACCTCTGTGCGGGATCTGCGGAAAACCGAGGCGGGCTTTGCGCTGACGCTCGAGCGGGAGGGGAAGACGGTGCCCCTCACCTGCGACGCGCTTGTCGTGGCCACGGGCGGCAAATCCATCCCCAAGATGGGGGCCACGGGCTTTGCCTACGAGATCGCCGCGCAATTCGGGATCGAGCTCCTCGAGACGCGGCCCGCGCTCGTGCCCTTCACCTTTCCCGACAAACGCTTTGCCGACATCTCTGGCGTGGCGACGCCCGTGATTGCGCGCACGGAGCGGGGATCGTTCGACGAGGCGATGCTCTTCACTCACCGGGGGCTTTCGGGGCCCGCGATGCTCCAGATCTCCTCCTACTGGCGGGAGGGGGAGGATGTGATCGTCGATCTCACCCATGGCGCGGATGTCTCGGGCGCGCTGCGCGCGGCGCGCACGGCCCAGGGGAAGCGGCAGGTGAAGACGGTGCTGGCCGATCACCTGCCCGCGCGGCTGGTGGAGCATCTGGCGGGCGACGGCTTTGGGGAGGCTTTAGCTGGTACGGCGGGCGATCTGTCGGACAAGCGGATCGATGCGCTTTGCGGGCGCCTCTCGGAATGGCGGCTCCGCCCCGGCGGCACGGAGGGGTATCGCACAGCGGAGGTAACGCTGGGCGGCGTGGCGACAGAGGCGCTCTCATCCCGCACGATGGAGGCCACGGGCGTGCCCGGGCTCTATTTCATCGGGGAAGCGGTGGACGTCACGGGCTGGCTCGGCGGGTATAATTTCCAGTGGGCCTGGGCCTCGGGCCATGCGGCGGGCGAGGCGATCGCGGCGCGCTAGGCGAGCTTGGCCACCTGATCCATGAAGTCCTGCCCGCGGGTCTCGAAACTGTCGTACTGATCGAAACTCGCCGCGGCGGGCGCGAGGAGAACGGTGTCGCCTTCTTCGGCCTCGGCTGCGGCCTGCGCCACGGCCTCCGCCATGGTCGTGCAGACGGCAGCCTCGACGCCCGGGAGCTGGCGGGCAAAGGCCTCCGCCTCCCGCCCGATCACGTAGGCCTTCGCGACCGACCCCAGATGGGGATGCAACGCCTCGAGCCCGCCGTCCTTTTGC
>JBCBME010000366.1:0-3057 GCA_039822945.1 Pseudomonadota bacterium | reverse complement strand
CTGCCGGGGCGGGCCAATCAGCGCGTCAGCAAAGGCCTGCGCGGTTTCGGGGCCGTCGATGACCATCCAAGGCGTCACGGGTGCGGTATTCGCGGCCCATTCGACATAGGTCACGGCGATGCGCCCATAGGCGGAGCCCTGGATGACAGCGATCACCGATGGGTCGGTGATGGCATCAGCATAGCCCTGTCGTTGGAACTCGATCTCCGATTGCGAGATGGAGCCGGAGGCGTCAGCGAGGAGGACCAGCTCCAACTCCACGTCCTGCGCGTGGAGCGGTGTGGCAAGGGCGAGGGCAAGGAGGATGTGGCGCATACGTCAGAGTGTAGCGCCAAGTAGGGCGGGGTTCACCCCGCCATTGTTGCGCGGTACGGTTTTGCGCAAAGGGAGGCGCAGATGTACGCGGCATTGATCATGATCGCCGAGGCCGACAAGGCCGGGTTTTGGGACGCGTATGTGGCCAAGGTGCAGGCCGCAGTCGATGGCGGTGTCCGGTTCGGCGCAGAGGCGACGTTTCAGGTGGCGGGGCCGAAGGCGGAGTTGGTGGTGTCGGGCATCACGTTCACCATCCACCACGACGATGCGGCGCATGTCGTGGAGGAGTCGGCGGATTTCGCGGCGCATTACGGCGCGGATTTGCCGGATCGGGGCGATCTGGCGCAGGCCACAACGCGGGTCACAATCTCATCCACGCCGGACCCGGACATGGTGGAGTTCAACAGTTACGTTTTGTTGGTGGAGATTGCCGAAAGCGTCGGCAAGACGTGGGCGTTCGATCAGAACGGCGGGGCGTTTATGTAGGGCGGGGTTCACACCGCCAATGTCCGCGCGGGTTGCGAGGGGGCGGTGCGCATGAATGCACACCCTACGCGTGGTTTCGGTCGGGGGGTGGCGGGGTCGAACCCCACCCTACGGCTGTGCCGGGCTGAAGCCCGGCCTACGGTGGGCGCGGCGTCTCGTCCCTATCCATCACAATCCAAGTCGGTAGCCCGTTTTCTTCCGGGGGACCTGTTTTGTGAGAGCGCTCTGACGAGACGCCTCGGGTCTTATCCGCGGGGGAAGCGACCCCGACTTCCACGATCGGTCGGTCCGTTTGAGGGACCTCAATCGCAGCAGCCTCGCTGAGTTGCGGACCTCACCGGTTGCGCGGAGAGGCATCATTTTGACCGTTACCCGGAGCCCTTTCGAGCGCTCCAGCAAAGCGCAACCTTCACTGCTTCAAGTCAGGGGAAAAGAAAACAGCCTTCAAAGTAAGGCTCCTTCCTCCCCGTCGTTTCGGGGTGTTGAAGAAATAGTGGGGTCGAAGCCTTGTTCAAGAAGCAAGTCACCAATCATTCCTCTCCAGTTCGCTAGTTAAGGCTTGCCAGCAGCTTTCCGACATCAAAGTTTACTTTACAGTTCTCAGAGAACCACTTGATCGCTTCTTTGCAATCGGCTGCTCTCGTTGAGTCATCAGAGCGGCCCATTCTCGAAAGGAGGTGGACAGGCGAGTTCACAATGCTCATCCCGCCGTTTACGGAATTCACTCTGACGGATCTGTCCGGGAAATACGCGAAGTTTCGCCAAGCGAGTGCCGCTAAATTAGCCTTTCGAGCTTCTTTACTATCTGAGGACTTTAGAAAAGAAAATTCAGGGTGCGGCTGAGCGCGTGGATTCGCCAGCAATTCATCGTAGTATGTCCTTTTACTCTCACTGAATTTCATTTTTAATGGAAAGCAAATTCTCCTAAGCCGAAATGCAATCTCATCAAAGATATGCAAGTCGGACCAGTAGATGTGTACAGAACCACCACGGTAGCGGTTGTCTGGGTTTCCCATGTTCTCGACGCGAGAGAAAAACTCACTTGTCGACGGACTTCCATTCCACACAGACTTCGAAGCTAGGCTTTCCACCTTAGTGTAGTCAGCATCAAGGAGTCCTCCTGATATGTTTTTAAGGATTTCATGGGATTGAGTGATCTTGTGACCAATCTTCTTTGCAGAGTGTCCATTCAATATGAGCGCGCATTTAGTGTATTTTTCGAGGCACTGGAGCGCGTTCCAGTAGAATGGATATATGAGTTTCCTTCGTGCCATTATTCGGGCAGCTAGATAGTCCTCATCGGCAGGGTCCCTAAATGAAGTCCATACCAGGTGGCGTGCAAAGATGTTTCTAGCTGGAATGGTACTCAAACATCCAACTCCCCTGCGAACCGGGCGTTTTCCTGAATATATTGGAACCGCAGTTCTGGTTTCTTGCCCATCAGACGCTCCACTAGATCGCCGGTTTCGCCGGGGGCGTCTTCGTCGATGGTGACTCGGATCAGCTTCCTCGTCTCGGGGTTCATGGTGGTGTCTTTGAGGTCTTTGGCATCCATCTCTCCCAGACCCTTGAAGCGGCTGGATTCGATTTTGCCTTTGCCGCCCAGCCCCTTCTCCAGCCACATCTCACGCTCCGCGTCGTCGAGGCAGTAGACGCGGCGGGAGCCTTGGGTCAGGCGGTAGAGGGGCGGGCACGCGAGGTAGAGGTGCCCGGCGTCGATCATCGGGCGCATTTGGGTGAAGAAGAACGTCATCAGCAGCGCCGCGATGTGGGCGCCGTCGACGTCGGCGTCGGTCATGATGATGACCTTTTCGTACCGCAAATCGTCCAACCGGAAGCGCGTACCCATGCCGGTGCCGAGGGCATCGCAAAGGTCCTTGATCTCCTTGTTCTCGCTCAGCTTCCCCGATGCCGCCCCCAAGACGTTCAGGATCTTCCCCCGCAATGGCAACATCGCCTGGAACTCCCGGTTCCGCGCCGCCTTGCCGGAGCCTCCGGCGCTGTCGCCCTCCACCAGGAACAGCTCGGTCCCGTCGCGCTGCTGGCGGGAACAGTCCACCAGTTTCCCCGGCAGGCGCAGCTTCTTAGTGGCCGATTTCCGCGCCGTCTCCTTCTCCTGCTTCCGCCGCAGCCGCTCTTCCGCGCGCAGCACGAGGAAGTCGAGGATCGCGCCCGCCGACTTCGTGTCGCTCGCCAGCCAGTTGTCAAAGTGGTCCCGCACCGCGCCTTCGACCATCTTTTGCGCCAGCTCCGTCG
>JBCBME010000365.1:0-3072 GCA_039822945.1 Pseudomonadota bacterium | reverse complement strand
TCCAGACGGCGGCCCGCGCCGTGGGCGTGGCGCAATCGGCCATCGACGAGGGCATGAAATACGCGCTCGACCGCAAGGCCTTTGGCAAGGCTCTCATCAACTTCCCGCGCGTGGCCAACAAGCTCGCCATGATGGTGGTGGAGACGATGGTGGCCCGCCAGCTCACCTACTTCTCGGCCGTTGAAAAGGACGAAGGCCGCCGCTGCGACGTGGAAGCGGGAATGGCGAAGCTGCTCGGCGCGCGCGTGGCGTGGGCGGCGGCGGACAACGCGCTCCAGATCCATGGCGGCAACGGCTTTGCGCTGGAATACAAGATCAGCCGGATCCTCTGCGACGCGCGCATTCTCAACATTTTTGAGGGTGCAGCCGAGATCCAGGCCCAGGTGATCGCCCGCCGTCTTCTGGCTTAAGCCAAAACCTCAGTCAAAGACCCGCGCCTTCCCTCTCAAATTGGAGGGGAGGCCTTTTCGGGGCGGGCTCGGCCCGGTAGGCTGCGCTCCAAAAGGAGCAGCGATATGGGCCTTTCCCCCGCCTTGGCGACGGGCTTTGCCACCGGCACGTTCATTCAAACCCACCGCGGTATGCGTCAGATTGAGCGTATCGAGCCTGGCGTGGATCAGATTGAGTTTCGCGATGGCACCGCCGCGCCGATCCTTGCGATGCACAAGGTGACGCTGAGCGCGGCTGACGCGGCAGCGGATCCCACGCTGCGCCCACTTCGCGTGCCTGCGCTGGCGCTTGGCGGGACGCTGCCGGTGCGCACGATGGTGGTGGCCCCGTCCATTTCAGTGCTGGCGGGCGGGCGCATGGTCAACCGCGTGGCAGACGCGCCCGAAGTGCTTTTGCCGCTGGCTGCGCTCGACGGCTATAACGGCATTGCCCGCGTAGACGTCACCGAGGACATCACGCTCTATCATCCGATCACAGCCACCCACGATCTTTTCCGCGCCGACGGGCTGATCTGCGAGACGGTCTTTCTGGGCGACGGGGCCTCGCCGGAGCTGAGCGCCGCCGTGCGCGAGATGGCGCCGGAGGCTGTGGCTGATACGGCCAAGATCCCGCGCCTCGACGCTGCTACCGCGGCCAAGCTTGCGGGCAAACTCATGAGCAAGAACCGCACGCTGGGCACCGCCGAGGCCAGCTAACTCTGCAGGAAGGCTCCATGGGCGAGCACACTCGACTGACAGATTTCACGAAAGGTTGGCGACGCGCTGGCGTCACGGTGGCGCTCCTCGCGCTGGCGGCCTGCGGGCCCGATGAGACGATCTCAGGCTTTGCGGGGACGGAGCGGACATGGGCCCTCGTGAGCCTTGATGGCGACCCTTGGAGCGAACGTGCGACGCTGACCTTCCCGGAGGCGGGGCAAGTGGCGGGGGCCGCGCCCTGCAACCGCTTTACCGCCAGCCAAAGCGCCCCCTACCCGTGGATCGAGATCGGCCCCATTGCGGCGACGCGCCTTGCCTGCCCCGCGCTGGAGGCCGAGGACATCTACCTCTCCGCGTTGGGAGACATGGCGGTAGCGGAGGTTGTCGGGGATGTGCTGCGCCTCACGCGTGAGGATGGCAGCGGCGAGATGGTCTTTGAGGCCGTGCGCCCCTAGCGCCGGGCGAGCGCCGTGATGAGGCGCGCCCGCGCGGCGGGAAGCTCAGGCGCCCCCATCGCCTTGCTGAGGAAGTGCCCGGTCGTGCCGAGGGCCGCCGCGATCTCGATATCGCTGCCCTCCTCGCCGGGCAAAAGCGGCCTTGGGAGCGGAAGGAGCTTTGGCGCATACTCCCCCGCCCCTGCGCGGGAGACGGCCCGGCCCGATTTGGGCGAGACGTAGATGAGATCTTCCGTCACGCCGGTGGCCGCACAGCGCGTCAGATCAAGCCCGTAGCCCAGCACCTCCAGCAGCGAGAGCTCCCACCGCAGATAGGCGAGCGGCCAGGCGTCTGTGAGCATCATGAGATCGAGAAGCTCGACCGTGGCGGCATAGGTCTCTGCCGCCGCCTCACGTTCAGGCAAAAGCTGCGAGAGGAGCGCCGTGGCCGCCTGCAGCCCCGAGAGCGCCTTGGCATCACCCATGAGGGCGGCTGCGCGGCTGCGTACGGGCTCGAACTGGTAGGAACCGAGGTGGTCCTCGAGCCGGGCCTTCCACGTGACGTCAAGCTGCGCGCCGGGCTGGAGGAGGGGCGCCATCTTGCGGCTGCCCCCGCCGCGCACGACGCCCGGCGTGCGGCCATGGCCCGCGGTGAGGACCTGAATGATCGCCGAGCCCTCGCCGTGGGGTTTCACGGTCAGGAGGACGCCCTCATCGCGCCACTCGATCATTCGCTGAGCCCCGGCTCATCAAGGAGGTGGCGACCGGCGCGGTCCTCCACCTCGATCACCCAAAGGTCGGGGTCGGAGCGGCGCTGCGCGGCAATGGTGGCGTCCACCTCGCCCTCGTCACCAGCGGCAAGCTCCATCCAGCGGCGTTCCCCGGTCATCAGATCGAAGGTGCGCTGAAAGCAGGTGGCCCGGCCATCTAGCGTGCTCTGCTTGATCAAGACGGCCCCGGCGGTGGCGTCGCCCCGGGCGACGACAAAGGCCGGAATGTCGCTGAGGCGGAGCCGCTGGAGATAGGCTGCGACCCAGATGTCAGCCGACAGCCTCACGCGTCCCCGTCTTTGAAATCGAGCCCCATCTCGGCGTAGCGCGCGCGCTCCTCAAGCCAGCCGGGGCGGACCTTCACCTGCATGAAGAGGTGGACCTTGCGCCCGAGGAACTCCTCAAGTTCGGCCCGCGCGGCCTGGCTGATGGCCTTGACCGTTTCGCCCTTCTTTCCGAGCACGATGCCTTTGTGGCCGTCGCGCATGACGTAGATGACCTGGTCGATGCGGGCGCTGCCGTCCTTGCGCTCTTCCCAGGCCTCGGTCTCGACGGTGAGCTGGTAGGGCAGCTCCTGATGGAGGCGCAGCGTGAGCTTTTCGCGGGTCATCTCGGCAGCGATCATGCGCAGCGGCAGATCGGCGATCTGATCTTCGGGGTAGAGCCACGGGCCCTCGGGCATCTGAGCGGCGAGCCAGGCCTTAAGATCGGGCCGATCTTAAG
>JBCBME010000364.1:0-3095 GCA_039822945.1 Pseudomonadota bacterium | reverse complement strand
GCCGCCTTCGCCCCCTGCCAGATGAAAGGTCTGCATCGTGCCCATTTGCGCCCAGCGAAGACCGGGACCGTAGGCAATGGCGGCGTCGATTTCGTCGGCGGTGGCCACGTCATCGTGTAAGAGCCAAAGCGCCTCGCGCCAGACGGCCTCGAGAAAGCGGTCCGCGATATGGGCATCGATCTCCTGCCGCACGCGCAAGGGGTGCATGCCCACGCTCTCCAGCATCTCGGCCGCACGATCCACCAGCGCAGGCGGGTTCGCGTCTGAGGCCACAAGCTCCACCAGCGGCAAAAGGTAGACCGGGTTGAACGGATGCGTCACTACGATCTGCCCGGGCCGCGTGGCACATCCCTGAAGCTCGGAGGGTTTGAAGCCCGACGTCGACGAACCGATCACCGCCTCCTCCGGGCAATGCTCCTGCAAGGGCTGGTAGACCTTCCGCTTCAGCTCGAGGCGCTCGGGCACAGATTCCTGCACCCAATCCGCCCCCGCCACCGCCTCCGACATGGTCGCGCAGAACGTCAGCACGCCTTCCTCCGGCAAAGCCCGGTCATAAAGCCCCGGAAGCGCGCGGCGTGCATTCTCCAGCACTTCGCCGATCTTGCGCTCAGCCTCGGGATCGGGGTCAAAAACCCGCACCTCCCAGCCATTGAGCAAAAACCGTGCGGCCCAACCGCCGCCGATGACACCGCCCCCGATGATCGCAGCCTTCGGCATGCCCCCTCCTTCGCCTTTCCTCAAATACTCCGGGGGGCAAGGGGGCAGCGCTCCCAGCGGCCCCAAACCCTCAGACAAGATCGATCCTCACCGCCTCGCTTTGAGGCTCCGCCTTGGCGCGCCGTCACAGGCCTAGCCACGGGGCGCGCGTTTCGTCAGCCCGAGCTTGGCCCGCACCGCGTCTGGCCCCACCACTTGCGCGCCGAGCCGCTCCACGATCTCGCGGGCCCGCGTCACAAGCTGTGCATTCGTGGCCAGCACGCCGCGGTCGAGCATCAGGTTGTCCTCGAGCCCCACGCGCACATTCCCGCCCGCGAGCACCGAAGCCGCCACATAGGCCATCTGGTTGCGCCCCAGTGAAAACGCCGAAAACGTCCAGTCCGGCGGCACGTTGTTTACCATCGCCATGAAGGTGTTGAGGTCATCGGGCGCCCCCCACGGCACCCCCATGCAGAGCTGCACGAGCGCGGGCGCCTCGAGCACGCCGTCGGCCACGAGCTGCTTGGCATACCACAGATGGCCCGTATCAAACGCCTCGATCTCGGGCTTCACGCCGAGCTCGGTCATCATCCGCCCCATGGCGGTGAGCATGCCGGGCGTGTTCGTCATCACGTAATCGGCCTCGGCAAAGTTCATCGTCCCGCAATCGAGCGTGCAGATCTCCGGCAGACACTCGGCCACATGGGCCACGCGCTCCTCTGCGCCGATCATGTCGGTGCCTGCCGCGGGCGGCAGCGGCGCGTCGGTGCCTCCAAAGACGATGTCGCCCCCCATGCCTGCCGTGAGGTTCAGCACCACGTCCACATCCGCGTCGCGGATCCGGTCAGTAACCTCGCGGTAAAGCTTGAGATCGCGGGAGGGCACGCCGGTTTCAGGGTCCCGCACATGGCAATGCACGACCGCCGCGCCGGCCTTCGCCGCCGCGATCGCGCTCTCGGCGATCTCGGCGGGGGAGCGCGGCACATGGGGGCTGCGATCCTGTGTGGAGCCTGAGCCCGTCACAGCGCAGGTGATGAACACCTCTCGGTTCATGGCCAGCAGCATCGCATCCTCCCTCTACATCTCGGCCCCGGCTAGCGCTGATCGGGCGGGAGAGCCATGCAGCTCCCGCCAAAATCATGCAGCGTTAGTAGGGCATCGGATGCGCGCGGTGGGCGGCATCGATCGCAGCCATCACCTCCGCACTCAAGCTCACGTCGAGGCCCGCGATGATATGGTCGAGTTGCGGCATCGTCGTCGCCCCAAAGATCACCGACCCCATGAAGGGCCGCGCCGCACAAAACGCCAGCGCCATATGCGTGGGGTCGAGCCCGTGATCGCGCGCGATGGTGAGGTAGGCATCGGTGGCCTGCTCCACGCGGGGCGAGGCCCGCCCGCCCATCGTGGGCCCGATCGACATGCGGCTGCCTGCAGGCACATCCCCGCCCGCGTATTTGCCCGTGAGGTAGCCGCAGGCCAGCGGCGAAAACGCGAGAAGGCCCACGTCTTCGGCCACCGACATCTCCGCCATGTCGGTGTCATAGAGCCGGCAGAGCAGCGAGTATTCGTTCTGCACCGAGGCCACGCGCGGCCCGCCCCTTCCTCGCTCAGGCGCAGCCATTGCGACGTGCCCCACGCGCTTTCATTGGAGAGACCAAAGGACCGGATCGTGCCGCGCTCCACCTCGGCCTGCAGCGCGCCCAGACAATCGGCCATGTCCTGACGCACGGCGTCGGCCTTCATGCCCGAGGGGTCATAGGCCCAGTTCTTGCGAAACATGTAGGAGCCACGATTGGGCCAGTGAAACTGGTAGAGGTCGATGTAGTCGGTCTGGAGCCGCTTGAGCGAGCCCTCGACGGTGGCCGCAATCGTCTGCGACGAGATCGCCTGCCCGTTGCGCACGGCCCCCAGCCCCTCGCCCGAATGCTTGGTGGCCAGCACGTAATCGCCCCGCCGCCCCGGATTGGCCGCGTGCCAGGTGCCGATGATCTGCTCGGTATGGCCGATCGTCTCCGCGCTCACGGGATTGACGGGGTACATCTCCGCGGTGTCGACAAAGTTGATCCCCGCCGCCAGTGCTGCATCCATCTGCGCATGACCGCCAGCCTCATCGGTCTGCGTGCCCCAGGTCATCGTGCCCAGGCAGTAATCGGTCACCTGGATGCCGGTCCGGCCAAGTTCTTTCATCTTCATCGGGTGGGGGTCCTTCGGGCCAAGAGATCGTCTGCCAGTGCTCTAGCGTAGTCAGGCTCGGCCCGCCATCCGCAAGTGACCTCCCACGCCAGAGCAGCGTGCCGGGCGGCGGCCTCTGCCTGTCCGAGCGGCACTAGATCAAAGAGCGTGAGGTCCCGCCGCGCCTCATCCCAGTCAATGAGCGCGAGACGCCCGTCGGCTCCCTC
>JBCBME010000363.1:0-3104 GCA_039822945.1 Pseudomonadota bacterium | reverse complement strand
ATGGCCCGCTCGGCCATGGGGTGCTTTTCCATGACAGCTTCGAGCTTCATGACGTGCCCCCCATGGCCGAGCGGGCCATGCGGCGCTGGGATGAGCTCAAGACGCGGCGCTCGCGTCATGAAACCATGTGGGAAGACATCGCCCGCCTCATGCGGCCGCAGCGGGGCAATTTTCGCCAGGGGCCGGGCGTGCAGCGCGACTTTGAAAAGCCGCTTTCGAGCGAGCCCATCATGGCGGCGTCGTCCTACGCGGCCGGGATCTATTCTTCGATCACCAACCCGGCCAATCGCTGGGGCGGCCTCGAGACCCCGGATGCAGATTTCAACAAGTGGCAGCCGATGGCCGAGTGGAACGACCACGCCACGCAGAAGGTGCTTGCGAGCTTCGGCGCGAGCGTCTCGAGCTTCTACAAAGCGACCTATCAGGCATATGCCGACATCGCCTGCTTCGGCAATGCGGCCGGCTATGACGAGGTGGACGAGGCCAACCGGCGCTTTGTCGATGTCACCATGTCCCTTGCGGAGGTGGTGGTGGACATCGACGCCCACGGGCGCGTGGTCGAGCTCGTGCGCAAATACACCCTCAAACCCGCGGCTGCCCTGCGCACTTACGGGGAGCAGCGCCTTCCGGCCAAGGTGGTCGAGCTGGCAGAGAGCTCACCCAGCACGGATCTCGTGTTTTTCTATCACATCCTGCCCAACGACCAGTTTGTGAAAGGCAAGCTTGGCCACCGCGGCAAGAAGTGGCTGGCGGTGACTTGCTGCGAGCTCGAACAGGCGCTCGTCAAGGTGGGCGGGCATGACGACATGCCAGGCTATTTCCCCCGCTGGGATGTCGATAGCGGCGAGACCTACGGCACCGGGCAGGGCTTCATCGCGTTACCCTCAGCCCGCGCCCACCAGCTCATGGAGGCGGCCACCATGCGCGCCGCGCAGTTCGCGGCCGACCCCACCAAGCTTGCCCCTGACCGCCGCGCGGTGCCGCTCAACGGCACCTTCCGGCCCGGTGGCATCGTCTACGGCGCCGTGGACATGCAGGCGCGGGCGCGCGTGCGCAACATGGAACATTCCACCAATATCGGCCTCACCGAAACCGAGAAACGCGCCAAGCTCGAGGAGGTGAAGAACGCCTTTCAATACGCGGTCATGACCCTTGTGGGCCGCACGGGCGTGACCGAGGAAGAGACGCGCCTCATGGAGGAGGCCCAGCTCAGGAATTGGGCACCCAACGCCGATCGCGTGATGGAGGAATACGGTGCGCGCAAATTCGAGCGCCGGTTCAAGCTGCTTTACCGCCTGGGCCAGATCAAGCCGCCACCGGCCGAGGCCGCCGGCCGCCCGCTGCGCGTGCGGTATCAGTCGATGGCGACGATGGCCCTGCGCGCCCGTGAGGGGCAGGCGATCCGCCAGTTTCTCAGCGATCTCGGGCCGCTCACGCAGCTCGATCCGCGGTATCTTGACCGGCTAGATCCCGATGCGGTGGCCGAGGCGCTCCACGAGGCAAGCCCGAGCCTCCCGGCATCCATCCTGCGCTCGCGCGAAGAGGCCAATCAGCTGGCCGACGAGCGCGCGCAACAGCAGCAGCAGGCGCAAGCCCTCGAGGCTGCCCAGGCAGCCGGTGGCATCGCCAAGGATCTAGGTGTCACGCTGGGCCAGGAGGAGATGACAGCATGATTTTCCGCAAACTCGAAATCCTCTGGGGTGCGTTCGGCACGCAAAACCCGGCAGCCGGTGAAATGGCGCAGCGGTGGGGCAAGGCCTTCACAGCCGAGCCCGATCTCGCCAGCGATCTCATCCAGCTTTCGGGCCTCCTAGCAACGCAGCCCGTCGAGCTCATCGACGGCGAACCGCAACCGCGGACGATGAATACCACCGATCTGGCCTACCAGGCTGGCCGACAAGACTTTGCCCGAGAGCTTCTGGCCCTTGGGAATTTGACGACCGAAGAACTCAACACACTCTTGGAGAGCTGACATGCACAAACTCTGGAATTTGCACCCGCGCGTCTATCGCGGCCCCGAAGGTGAAGGCGCCGGCGGCGGTGGCCAAGGCGGCGGCGAGGGCACGCCCGAAGATACCCCCTCGGGTACGCCGCAAGGTGGCGGCGAGGGCGACCCGCCGGCGACGAAGTGGTGGGAGGAAGAGCGTTTCAATGACACGCGCGAGATCCTGACCGTCAAAGGGCTGACGATCGAGGACCAGGGCGAGGTGATCGCCAAGCTCGCCGCCAGCGAAAAGGCTGCCCAGGCCAAGCTGCGCGCCAACCCCGCTGACCTCATCAGCAAACCCAAAGCCGACGGCGACGTGAGCGAATGGCTCAAGGAAAACGGTGCCCTTCTCGGGATCCCGGAGGCGGCCGACAAATACGAGCTGGCAAAGCCCGAGGATTGGCCCGAGGATCTCGCGTGGAACGACGCGCTCGAGCAGAAGGCGCGCGCGGCGGCCTATGCCACCGGCATGAGCACCGCGCAGTTGCAGGCCATGGTGGGCGTGCAGGCTGAGGCGATCATGGATCTCGAGCGCGCCGCGGCCCATGAGCTCAAGGAGGCCAACGACGCCATGCGCAGCGACCTGGAAAAGGAATGGGGCGACCAGATCAACACGCGCATCGATCGTGCCCGACGCGCCGCCGGCGTCATTGCCGAACGGGCCGGCCTTGGCCAGGACGCCGTGGCTAACTTGGCGGGCGCCATGAAGTCCAAGGTGGGCGATGCGGGCATCATGCGCATGTTCGACGCGATCGCGGGCATGATGGACGACGACAAGCTCGTGCCGGGCGACGGCGCCACCGCGCTCACCACCACCCCTGCCGAGGCCCGCGCCGAGCTCGCCAAGATGCAGTCGCCCGACGGTGAATACTACAAGGCCGTGGCGGCGAAGGATCAGGCAACGATCAAGCGCCTGAAACCGCGCATAGAGCAGCTGACCAAGCTGGCGGCGCAGTAATGCAAAGGGTCGCATCACCGCAAGAAGACGCGCGATTTGAAGCTTGGCGTCAGAAGGTGCTCAAGGCGATCGAGCCAGATATGATGTCTGGCGAGCTCGAGAGGTCCGACGCTCTATCCTTGTTTGCCTACCTTACAGGGCAGATGATTGCGTTTCAGG
>JBCBME010000362.1:0-3125 GCA_039822945.1 Pseudomonadota bacterium | reverse complement strand
TGGAAGAGGCCGAAGTCATCGTGGGCGGCGCGCGCCACCACGCGCTCACTGACACCCTCACCGCTGAGCGGATCTCCTGGCCCTCGCCCTTTGATGCGCTGATCGACACGCTGCAGGGCCTGCGCGGCCGCCGCGCCGTGGTGTTGGCCACGGGTGACCCGCTCTGGTTCTCCGTGGGCGAGCGATTGGTGGACGCGCTGGGCACTGATGCCCTCACGATCCACCCGCAGCTCTCTGCCTTTCAGCTTTCCGCGGCGCGCATGGGCTGGGCCATGTCAGTTGTCGAGACGCTCACTGTCCATGGCCGCCCGGTGGAGACGCTCCTGCCCGCGCTTGTCCCTGGGGCGCGCCTTCTGGTGCTCACAAGCGGCGCTGACACCCCGCGCGACGTCGCAGCCCTCCTGACACGAGCGGGTTTCGGGCCCTCGGAGATGACCGTGCTCGCCGCACTGGGCGGCCCGTCCGAGGCGCGCATCGCGGGCCGGGCAGAGACATGGAGCGAGACCGCACCGGCGCTTCACACGCTTGCCATCACGCTCCACGCGGCAGAGGGCGCGGACATCTTGCCCGCCGCTTTCGGGTTGCCCGACGCGGCCTTTGAGGGCGACGGCACGATGACAAAGCGCGAGGTGCGCGCGATCACTCTGGGCAAGCTCGCGCCACGCCCCGGGGCATGTCTTTGGGATGTGGGGGCAGGGTGCGGCTCCGTGGCCATCGAATGGATGCGCGCCGCGCGTCAGGCCCGCGCCGTGGCAATCGAGCCGCGCGCGGATCGCCGCGCCTACATGGCCACCAATGCCACAGCGCTCGGGGTGCCGGGCCTCAAGATCATCGAGGGGAGCGCGCCTGAGGCGCTCGTAGGCCTTCCAAGCCCTGATGCCGTCTTCCTCGGCGGTGGGCTCTCGGAAGAGACCTTCCACCGCTCCATGGAGGCGCTCCGCCCCCACGGCCGCCTCGTGGCCAATGCCGTGACGATCGAAAGCGAGGGTCTGCTCGTGGCGCTCCACGCCGCCCATGGCGGGGAGCTTGTGAAGATCGCGATCCAGCGCGCAGAACCGGTGGGGCGACTGACAGGGTGGAAGCCCGCCATGCCCGTAACCCAACTCTCGCTGGTGAAACGATGAGCGCGGGTGTCCTCTACGGCGTGGGTCTCGGGCCGGGGGATCCAGAGCTCATCACGCTCAAGGCCGCGCGCCTCATCGCCTCGAGCCCGGTCGTGGCCTATCCCGCGCTGGCTGGCGCTGATAGTTTCGCGCGCCGCATCGCGTCTGGCCTCATCACGCCCGACCATCGCGAGATCGCCATCGATGTCCCCATGACCACGGCCCGTGCCCCCGCGCAGGAGGCCTACGACGCAGGCGCGGACGAGATCGCCACCGCCCTGCGCGCGGGCCAGGATGTGGTGTGCCTCTGCGAGGGGGATCCGTTCTTTTACGGCTCCTTCATGTACCTCTTCGCGCGGCTCTCGGCGGAGTTCGAGACCCATGTCATCCCCGGTGTCACCAGTGTCACGGCCTGCGCAGCGCGCGCGGGCATGCCACTTGCCGCCCGCAACGAGCGCGTCACGATCCTCCCCGGTCCACTCCCCGAGGCCGAGCTTGAGGAGCGGATCGCAGGTGCTGAAAGCGTCGTGATCATGAAAGTCGGTCGCCATCTGGGCAAAATACGCCGGATCATGACACGCCTCGGCGTCGCAGGGGAGGCAACCTATGTCGAACGGGCAACGCTCCCGGAAGAGCGTATCCTGCCGCTCACCGAGGCGCCGGACACCGCCCCCTACTTTTCCATGATCCTTCTGACGAAAGGCGCGGACCCATGGCTCTAGAGCCCATCGTGATCTCCCTGACGGAGACCGTCACCGCCGCAAAGATCGCGCGTGCACTGGGCCTGACGCATTACGGCCTCGCGTCGCGTGTCGCCACGGCGGATGCGCATTTCGAGGACACCACCACCTTTCTGGCAGAGCGTTTCGCGGCCGGGACGCCCGTTATCGGTGTGTGCGCCTCGGGCATTCTGATCCGGTCGGTGGCCTCGCTTTTGTCTGACAAGCGCGCCGAGCCGCCGGTGATCAGCGTCTCGGATGACGGTCGCTTCGTTGTTCCGCTGTTGGGCGGGCATAGGGGCGCGAATGCGCTGGCGATCGAGGTGGCGGCAGCAACCGGCGCGGAAGCAGCAGTCACAACGGCGGGCGAGGTGATGCTGGGCGTCGCTCTTGATGCGCCGCCGCGGGGCTGGCGCCTGGCCAATCCGTGCGATGCCAAGGGCGCCATGGCCGCCCTTCTTGCCGGGGGCGGAGCGGAATTGCGAGGCGAGGCACCTTGGCTCACAGAGCTTCCAAAGGGGCAAGACGTGCGCATCAGCGCCACGCCCGCACCGGTGGAGGCGGGCCCCGGCCACCTCCATTTTGCGCCGCAGATCGCCACGCTCGGCGCCGGATGCGCCCGCAACTGCCCCCCGGAGGAGCTTGCGGCCCTCGTCCACGACACCCTCGCTGAGGCCGGGCTCTCACCCGCCGCGCTCCATTCGGTCAACACCATCGATCTGAAAGCGGACGAGCCCGCGATCCTCGCCCTTGCAGACGCGCTCGATGTGCCGCTGCGGCTCTTCACGGCCCAGGCGCTCGATGCGGCGGCGGATGGCGTCCCCAACCCTTCGGAGGTCGTGCGCGCGGAGGTGGGGACACGCTCTGTGTCAGAGGCCGCGGCCCTTTTGCAATCGCCCGAGAGCGTTCTGACGGTGTCCAAACGCAAGACCGCCAACGCCACCTGCGCGCTGGCTGTTGCGCCTGCTCCACTCACGGGCATTGAGGGGCGCGCCCGGGGGCGTCTCTCCGTGGTGGGTATCGGACCGGGGCAGGCGGCGTGGCGCACGCCAGAGGCCTCAAAGCTCATCGCCGAGTCCGATGAGCTCGTGGGCTATGGTCTCTATATCGATCTTCTCGGGCCACTGGCCCATGGCAAACCGCGCTCCGACTTCCCGCTCGGCGGGGAGGAGGACCGCTGCCGCTACGCGCTCGAGCGCGCGGGGGAGGGGCGCAACGTGGCGCTCATCTGTTCAGGGGATGCCGTGCTCCGTGCGATCGAGGAGCTCAAAGACAAGCGCGCCCATGGCGTAGATCCCGGCAT
>JBCBME010000361.1:0-3126 GCA_039822945.1 Pseudomonadota bacterium | reverse complement strand
GGATGGCCCCCGCCGCCTCCGAGACAAGCCGCACCGCGCGGAAGGCGATGACGTTGCCGCCATAGGCGTTCTCGGCCAGCGACTGGCCGTCCCGCGGGGACCAGACCACCTGGCCGAGCCCCTGGAACGCCATCGCGCTGCCGCCCCAGCCGACCTCGGCGCTCCGCGTGAGCTTGCCCACGGCCGACGCCTTCACCTCGTCCGGAGCCCTGCGCCCCGCCCGCAACCAGTCCAAAGCCATGTCGCTGTCTCCCATGGGCCGAGGGGCCCGAAGGGTGGGGTCTCACCCCACCGTTGGCGGTGGGGTGAGACCCCACCCTACCGATGCATCCGGCGCCGCCGCCTAGACCTGCCGGACCCGCGGCGCGGCCGCTGCCCGTTCGGGCGGCGGGGCCACGATCAGCTCCGTCAGCGCCCAGACCAGCGCATCGAGCCGGTCCGGGCTCTTCGTGCCCCATCCGCCGGGTGTCCCATCGAAGCCGGTCATCTGGCGTTCGAGATCCGGGAAGGCGCCCAGATGGTGCACCCGCCCCTGCTCGTAGAGCGCTGCCACCGGTTCGGCCCGCAACCGCTTGCCCCGCGTCGCCCGCACCTCGCGCACGGGCACCGATGGCGCCACCTGCGCCAGCACCTCGCGCACCATCTCGCCGCCCTGGTTCACTTCCGCCACCAACCGGTCCGCACCCCAGCGCTCGAGTGCTGCCACCGCCGCCCGCGCCCAGCCATGCGGCCCCTGCCCCGCGACCGTCGCGTCCTCGAGCACATAGGCCCGCCAGTCCGAGGGCCGGCCCGCTGTCACGACGCCTGCAACCACGATCCCGCACTCATCGGCCTTCGCCCCGCTCGTCGCCGGCGGGTCCACCGCCACCACAATGCGGTCAAGCGGCGGGGCCTCGGCGATCCGCGCAGCCTCGATCTCCGCGGGCCGCCAGAGCGCGCCCTCGCGCCCCTCGATCAGCTCACCTTCCAGTTCCTGCCGCCCCAGCGCCGTGCCGCCATGCGCCGCCTCCAGCCGCTCGATGAATCCGGGCGCGAGGTTCGCCGCGTTCGCCCGGGTCGCTGCCCGCGTGACCACCGTGTCCGGGGCGGCCAGGATCTCCTTCAGCACCGGGTTGTCCCGCGGCGTCGTCGTCACCAGCTGTCGCGGCCGGTCGCCGAGGCGGAGGCAGAACTGCAGCATCTCCCAGGCCTCCCGGCATCGCCGCCACTTGGCCAGCTCATCCGACCAGGCCGCATCGAATTGCGGCCCCCTGAGCGCCTCGGGGTTGGCCGCCGAAGCGATCCGGGCCTCAGCCCCGTTGGGCCAGATCAGAAGCCCGCGCTCCGCCTTGAAGACCGGCCTGCGGTCCGGCGGGGAGCAGGCAAGTATCCCGCTCTCACCCTCCACCATCACAGCCCGCGCCTCGTCCCCCGTCTCGGCCAGCAGGCAGAACCGTCGCGCCCGGCCGGCACCAAGCGGTGTGGCGCCCTCCACCATGCCGCGCACCCATTCCGCACCCGCGCGCGTCTTGCCGGCGCCGCGCCCGCCCATGATCACCCAGGTCGACCAGTCGCCGTCGGGCGGCAGCTGGTGGCCCGGATGGCCCCAGAGCGCCCAGAGATACGGCATCGCCGCCAGCGCATTGTCGCTCAGCCCCCGCAGGAAGGCGAAGCGCTCGACCAACGGCAGCCGCGCGAGCCGCGCCGCGCGCGCCGTCGCGTCTTTGGTTGCGGGGGGCACTTCACCCCCCGCAGGTTTCGCTTTAGGCCGCAAGGCGGTCGAGCCGTGCGGCGATCTCGCGCCGGGCCTCCTCGATATCGATCACCGCGGCCCCGTTCGTCGCCCGCGCCACTTCGAGCCGGCTGTCGATCTTCTCCTGCAGATCGAGCACGGTCCGGAGCGCGCGGTCGGCATCCTGCAAGTGCTGCAGAATCGGCTTCGCACAGGTATCCGGCCCGCCCTCCGTCTCGACCGCGAGCTCCAGTCGCATCGTCGCCGCATCGAGCCTTCGCATCACGCGATGGAAGCCCTCCTCGGCCGCCTGCAATCGCTCGAGCGCCCGCTTGCGCTCCGTCCGCGCCATCGCCGCACACGTCTTGGCCTTCATCTTCGTCGTGGTCATGGTCGTCGCCTTCCGTTGTTGTTGTTCTTCGGTAGAGGCAAGTCACGTCCAGTCATCGACGCCGGAAACGACAAAGGGCAGCCCGAAGACTGCCCTGTGTGGTGGTCAAGGGAAGTATTGACCCTCTCAACCCACCTATCCCAGCGTGCCAATAGAGGTGTCAGAGAGCGCACGGTCGGTCAAGCGCGGTGCGTGGCGACGCGCAACACCCATCGCGCGCTACATCATCCATGGGCGCAACGCCTGCAAACTCATCTCAGGAAGCCACTTTAATGCTCAGAAGATCGCGCAAGTAAAAATCCCGAAGGATCTGAAAATGGCGCACGATAACATCCAAAATACAGCGCCAGCTCTTAGATTTTTCTTCTCCAATAATAGAGTAAATTAGAGTCGATTTGGCACGATAATTATTTCATACGCGCAGTACAACAGCCAACCCCTACTCATTCCAGCCTTTGATCTCTTGCACGAGATCATACACGCTCTTCGGGTTCTCGATTTCCCCGAACGTGAAGCTGCCGTCATCCGAATGCCATACCGCCAGACCATTGCTCATGAAGGAGCCCTCGGGTTGCGGACCAAGACGAACCGACCCTCGCGGAGCATCATCGAAGCCTACCTGCAACGTCTGGGGAATGGGGAGTTCGCGTAGTCGCGTCTTGAACGCAGATGCCAGGATGAGTGCCCGTTTCTCCGTCAGCGCGTAAGACGTCCGCGTTCGGATGTATCGATCGACGAAGAAACGACCGATTAGGAAGTACACACCAACCAGCATAAACAGTATCAATACAGCTGAGGAAGGCTCAGCCGTAAGCGGCGCCGCTGAGGCGATATAGATCACAAAGCCAAACCATATTGCTGAAAACGGGATCAACATCAGCTCGGCGGGTCGGAAGATGAAAATGCGCCTATCAGGCTGACCTTGCCAGACAATGCGCTCACCATCATGCAGGTAGCGTTCCCAGCCCTCAGACTTCTTCATCAAGACAACTCCCTACAGAAAATTCGCCGAAGGGCTCAACGG
>JBCBME010000360.1:0-3130 GCA_039822945.1 Pseudomonadota bacterium | reverse complement strand
GTCGAACGCGCAGGCCGATCTCGAGGGGCTCGACATCACGCCGGCGCCTGACGTGACCGCGCGCCAGAGCGATCTCACCGTGCTCGAAGCCGCGCTCAAGGCGACCTTCGCCGAGGCGCATCTTTTCTCGATTTCGCCCAAATCCCGCATCGATGCGACAGACCCGCCCGCCCGCGACGCATCCGCCTACTACTACGCCGATGATGAGGCAGGGGACTGGCGCGGACACAATGATGTCTGGGCCGATATGCTCACCCAGGCGCTCGACAAAACGGGCTTTGCCTGTGGCGTGCTTCCCGATAGAGAGCAGCGCGCCGGATAAACCACCCACCGAAAGACGAACCAGCCATGTCAGCACTCAAGATCAAAAAGGGCGCCACAAGCCACAGCGCCTACAATCTGCGCCCGACCTTTTCGGACGTCGAGGAGCGGCACACGCTGGCAGTCATCGTCGAAAACGAGCCCGGCGTGCTGGCGCGCGTCATCGGGCTCTTTTCGGGGCGGGGCTACAACATCGAAAGCCTCACCGTGGCCGAGGTGGATCACAGCGGGCACCGCTCGCGCATCACCATCGTCACCGTGGGCACGCCGCAGATCATTGCGCAAATCATCGCGCAGCTGGGGCGGATCGTGAGCGTGCATGAGGTGCATGATCTCACGGTCGAGGGGCCCTCGGTGGAGCGGGAGCTCGCGCTCTTCAAAGTGTCCGGTCAGGGTGACAAGCGCGTTGAAGCGCTCCGCCTTGCAGACATCTTTCGCGCGTCCGTGGTGGATTCGACGCTTTCAAGCTTTGTCTTTGAAGTCACCGGCGCGCCAGAGAAAATCGACGCCTTTGCCGATCTGATGCGCCCGCTCGGGCTCGATGAGATCGCGCGCACCGGGGTCGTTGCGCTGGGGCGCGGCGCCGTCTGATCGCCTGCGCCCACGCGCGCGCCCCGCGGCAAGATGCGGGGCGGCTAGGGGACCATCCCAGAACCGCCCCGCACCGGCAGAGGGCTCAGCCGTCCGTGAGCGGGATGAGAGCGGCATCCTCGGCTTCGGCGAGCTCATCTGCGTCCACGAGCCCGTCTTCTGTCCGGTCGATCAGGATGAAGAGCTCTTCGGTGATGTCGGGCACCGCTGCCTGCAGTTCCTCAAAGCTGAGGAGGCCATCGGCGTTCGTGTCCGTCTCCGCATCGATCGCCAGCGCCGCAGCACCGGATGCCAGCGTCAGGCCTGCGAGGACGAGGGCCGCGCGTGTGAGAGAATGGGTCATGGGATCATCTCCTGTAAGTGTGGTCCCGAGAGCCGGAGTGAGGGGTACGAGAGGGGTGGCCCCCGGGATGCGGGCAGGTTTCACCGCGGGCCCCGGATGCGCCATGGAGCCCGGCTGAGGCGCCCGATTTCTGCGCGGTGCCGCCGATCTGCGCGCATCGGGCTGACGGATTTCCGCCGCAAAAGGGCGCGCCGCGCGCCCCGGCAAGGCTCTGCCTACGGGGAGGGCCTGACCTCGCGGATCGCCGCGCTCCCTGCCCTCCAAATGCTAGAGCCAGTTTTCTCACAGCGACACGGGTGGGTCGCTTCGGGATGGGTGGAGCGACGCCAGTTTGCGTTAGGCTCCCTCCATCACCCCGCGCGTTCCAAGGGAGAAGGCTATGGCCCGCGATCTCGAACCCTCTGCACTTGATGCCGTGCGTCGCCCGATCGCACAGGCCAATGGATTGCCCAATGCCCATTACACGGACGCGCATATCTTTGAGCTCGAGGCGAAGGCCACGCTCCTGAGCACATGGGCCGGTCTTGGCGTCAGTGCGGACGTGCCGCGCACGGGCGATGCCAAACCCATCGAGTTTCTGGGCATCCCCCTCCTGATGCTGCGCGACAAGGAAGGCGTCGTACGGGTCTTTCAGAATATCTGCCGGCACCGGGGCATGATCCTTGTCGACGCCCCGAAGCGCATCAAGGGCGCGATCCGCTGCCCCTATCACTCATGGTGCTACTCCACGAAGGGGGAGCTTTTGAGCACGCCCCATGTAGGCGGCCCGGGCCACAACACTCATGAGGGGATCGAGCCCTCGACGCTGGGCCTCATCGAGGTGCGCAGCCACATCTGGCGCGACGTCGTCTTTGTGAATGTCTCGGGCGATGCGGCCCCCTTTGAGGAGGTGCATGCCGATCTCATGGCCCGCTGGGCAGAGTTCGAGCAGCCGCACTATCATGGCGGGGCAGAGAGCCAGTTCACGCTCGACGTCGCCACCAACTGGAAGCTCGCGGTGGAGAATTACTGCGAGAGCTATCACCTGCCCTGGGTGCATCCGGGGCTGAATTCCTATTCGCGGCTCGAAGATCACTACAACATAGAAGAGCGCGGGTGCTATTCCGGCCAGGGGACGCTCGTCTACCGCCAGTTCGAAGATGAGGGGCGCGCGGCGTTCCCGGATTTCGGCGGGCTCTCCGAGAAATGGGAGACGGGGGCCGAATACATCGCCGTATACCCCAACGTGCTTCTCGGGGCGCAGCGCGATCACGCCTTTGCCATCGTGCTCGAGCCCGTGGCACATAACCGGACGCGCGAGCACATCCACCTCTATTACGCGTCCGAGGACACCAAGCCTGCCAATCGCGAAAAGAATGCCAAGATGTGGAAAGAGGTCTTTGAAGAAGACATCTTTGTCGTGGAGGGCATGCAGCGCGGGCGGTCCGCGGTGAATTTCGACGGAGGGCGCTTTTCGCCCGCCATGGACGGGCCCACCCATTGCTTCCACGACTGGGTCGCGTCCCGCATCCAAGCCATGGAATGACGCCGGAGACGCTCCACGACGAGCTCTTGGCCGCCCATGTCGCGCGGGATGGCGCGCGCATGGTGGCGCTCTATACCCAAGCGGCCGACCAGACCGGGGATGAGGATGAGGAGATGTTTTTCCTCACCCATGCCTACATCTTTGCGCTTGAGGTGGGGCATGCCAGCGCGCCCGAGCTGCGCGCCCGGCTGGAAGCGGCGGGGCGGATTTAGGTGTCGGGAGCGAGGGGCTCTGCCCCTCGCGCTCCCCGAAGTATTTTCGGACAGAAGAAAGGGCGGGCTCGTTTAGGCGCGGAGGCGTTTGCCTTCGGGGTCAAAGGGGGGCGCGGCGAGGACGCGGGCGCTGTGGGG
>JBCBME010000359.1:0-3136 GCA_039822945.1 Pseudomonadota bacterium | reverse complement strand
CTTCCAGATGGTGGAGGCCATGGGCGTCTTGCCCCGCGCGCAGGTGGCCGACGACGTCAAATCGCTCGACCAGGATGCCCGCGGTCTTCTCCGGAAGCACGGTCTGCGCTTTGGCCAGTTCACGATCTTCCTCCCGCTCCTCCTGAAGCCCGCGCCGACGCGGCTGCGTCTCGTGCTTATGTCGCTCTCGAAAGGTATCGACGCCTTCCCCGAAAGCCCGCCGCCCGGCCTCGTCTCGATCCCGACGGACAAGGGCGCAGAGGACTGGTTTCACACCGCAGCCGGCTACCGCGCGGCGGGCGAGCGGGCGATCCGCATCGACATGCTGGAGCGTCTCGCGGACATGATCCGCACCAAGGACACCCGCGCGGGCTTTGAGGCCGACGCCGACATGCTTTCGATCACGGGCATGACACTCGAGCAATTCGCCGACCTCATGCAGGGGCTGGGCTACAAGGCCGAGCGTGCCGAGCGGAAGAAGGCGCCGAAGCCTGCCCCCGAGGCCACGCCCGCAGCCGAGACGGATGCCGCCACGGAAAGCGCCCCGGCAGAGGCGGCACCCGAGACCGCGGCGGACACCAGCGAAGAGGCTGCCCCGACACAGACGCCCACAGAAACTCCTGCCGACACCCCCGCAGAGGCCCCGGCTGAAGCCGTCGCCGAGGACGCAGCGGCTGCGCCTGAGACGCCCGCCGAGGAAGAAATGGAGGTCTTCTTCACCTTCACCTGGGGGGGCGCAGCGCGCGGTCGCGGCAGACCCCAGGGCAAAGGGCAGGGGCAGCGGCGCGACGGTGGCGGTAAAGAGGGCGGCAAGCCCCGTGGCAAGGGCAAGCCCCACGGCAAGGGCAAGCCGCAAAGCCGCGGGCCCAAGACCTACGAGGCGCGCCCCGCCAAAAAGGACAAGATCGACCCAGACAATCCCTTTGCCGCGGCCCTCATGGGGCTCAAGGGCAAGGAGTGACCGAGGGGCCCGCCCCCTCGATCCGCGTCGACAAATGGCTCTGGCAGGCGCGGTTCTTCAAGACCCGCTCGCTGGCCGCAAAGGTCGTCTCCACCGGCCGGGTGCGCGTGAACTCCACGCCGATCTCCAAACCCTCCCGCTCGGTGGGGGCGGGCGATGTGCTGACATTTCCGCAGGCGCGCGAGGTGCGCGTGATCAAGATAGTAGCGCTGGGCGAGCGTCGCGGACCGGCCCCCGAGGCGCAGACGCTTTACGAAGATCTTGCCCCGCCAGAGCCTCGCGAACGTGTGGGCGAGGCAGGCATGGGCCCGGTCGCGCAGGACCGTCCAAAGGATCGCCCCAAAGATCGCCCGAAGGATCGCGAAAGGGGCCAGCCCGGACGCCCCACAAAGCGGGACCGCCGCGCCATAGATCGGCTTGAAGGCAACGTCTTCAAAGATTAGCTCTGGGCAGACGATACGAGGACCGCATCCCCATGACCTACGTCGTGACCGACAATTGCATCGCGTGCAAATACACCGACTGCGTGGAGGTGTGCCCCGTGGACTGTTTCTACGAGGGAGAGAACGCCCTCGTCATCCATCCCGATGAATGCATCGATTGCGGCGTTTGCGAGCCTGAATGCCCCGCCGATGCGATCCGCCCCGATACCGAGCCCGACATGGAAAAATGGGTGGAGTTCAACCGGACATACTCCGAAGTCTGGCCCAATATCGTCACCAAGAAAGAGCCCCTCGAGGGTCACGAGGATCGCGACGGAGAAGAGGACAAACTCGAGAAATATTTCTCTCCGAATCCCGGCGAAGGTGGGTGAGGTTCGGCACCCAAACGCCTGCGCTCACGACACTTTTGTAACAGAGCTTCATTTTTAGCGATTCGTGTGCTATCTACACGTTTGATGAAAACGTAACTGCCCATCCCTTGCTGCCGCACCGGATGGTTTTTTTGACCCGAAAATGCCCGTGCATTTCAGCCCGTGCGCTGATGCAGGGCTTTGTGTCGCTGGAGCATAGGCTCCGGTTTGAGGAAGGACCCAAATGAGCAAATCCAAGAAGCCCGAGTTCAGCCCGAACGAGTTTGTCGTCTATCCGGCCCATGGCGTGGGCAAGATCGTCTCCATCGAGGAGCAGGAAGTGGCTGGAATCTCGCTCGAGCTCTTCGTGATCTCCTTTGAGAAAGACAAGATGACGCTCCGCGTGCCAACGCACAAGGCCACCGATGTGGGCATGCGCCCGCTCGCGGGCCCGGACATCGTCAGCCAGGCGATGAATACGCTCAAGGGCAAGGCCAAGGTCAAAAAGGCCATGTGGTCGCGCCGCGCGCAGGAATACGAGCAAAAGATCAATTCCGGCGATCTCATCGCCATCGCAGAAGTGGTCCGCGACCTCCACCGCCAGGACGACCAGCGCGAGCAGAGCTATTCCGAGCGGCAGCTTTACGAGGCCGCACTTGAGCGCCTCACGCGCGAGATCGCGGCCGTCAACGGCGCCGAAGAGTCGGTGGCCGGCGAGGAAGTGGCCGAGGTGCTGATGTCGCGCGCGGCGTAAACCTCTCGCAGTATGCAAGAAAGGCGCTCTTCGGGGCGCCTTTTTTTCGCGCCATCAGGCGAGTGCCGCCAGTGTGACGAGCGCCGCGATCTCGCAGACCTGTTGCGTCGCCCCGAGGATATCTCCAGTTTGCCCGCCGATCTTGGCGCGGGCCACGAGCGCCACGAGACCGGCGGCAATGGCCATGGTGAGCGCGATGGAGATGCTGGCCGGTCCAAGGGGCAGGAGTGCGGTAAAGCCAATCCCGAGCCCCAGAAGGATCGCGGCGCGCGGGGGGTGTCCCACGCTGGCGCTCACGCCCGAACCCCGCGCATTGGGCAGTGCCATCAGTGGCAGCATGGCCGCGCGGGAGGCCGCCGGGATCGCCACCAGTGCCCAGAGATGTGCCTCCATCGCCTGGCCGTATCCTTGCCAGCGCAAGAGGAGCATGAGCCCGAGCGCCAACACGCCATAGGCCCCGATGCGGCTGTCTTTCATGATCTCGAGACGGCGCTCCTTCGTCCAGCCGCCCCAGAAGCCGTCTGCCGTGTCTGCGAGCCCGTCTTCGTGGAGCGCACCGGTGACAAAGATCGAGAGCCCAAGCACGAGCCCCGCTGCCATCGCCGCAGGCACGCCGAGCGCGCTCAGA
>JBCBME010000358.1:0-3147 GCA_039822945.1 Pseudomonadota bacterium | reverse complement strand
GAAAACGTGATCCTGCCCGCAGCGCTGATGTCGGCCAAGCGCGAAGCGCAAAAGGCCGCCGAAGAAGCCGCAGCCGCCGCAGAAGCCGAAGCCAAGGCCGCAGAAGAAGCCGCCGCAGCAGAGGCCGCAGCCGCGGAAGAAGCCGCACTCGCAGAAGCAGAAGCGTCCATCGCAGCCGATCAGGCCGCGGAAGCGGAAGCCGACAAGAAGGAAGGTGACGAATAATGAAACTCGACGTCATCAAATTGGACGGCGGCAAGGCCGGCTCCGTGGAGCTCTCCGAAGATCTCTTCGGTCTCGAGCCCCGCGCCGACATCCTGCACCGCGTCGTCCGCTGGCAGCGCAACAAGGCGCAGGCTGGTACGCACAAGGTCAAGACGCGCTCGGAGACGAGCTACTCCACAAAGAAGATCTATCGCCAAAAGGGCACCGGCGGCGCACGCCACGGTGACCGCAACGCGCCGATCTTCCGCAAGGGTGGTATCTACAAGGGCCCGACGCCGCGCTCCCACGCGCATGACCTACCCAAGAAGTTCCGCAAGCTCGGCCTGATGCATGCCCTCTCGGCGAAAGCCAAGGAAGGCGCCATCGTGGTGATCGATGCCGCGGAATCCGACGGCAAGACCGGCGCCCTGGCCAAGCAGGTGAAAAACCTCGGCTGGAAGCGCGCGCTCGTCATCGACGGTGCAGAGGTGAACGAGGGCTTCGCCCAGGCCTCCCGCAACATCGAGGGGCTCGACATCCTGCCGTCCATGGGCGCCAACGTCTATGACATCCTGAAACGCGACACGCTCGTCCTCACCAAGGCCGGTGTCGAAGCTCTGGAGGCACGCCTGAAATGAGCGCTTCAGCCAACCACTACGACGTCATCCGCAAGCCGCTGGTCACCGAGAAATCCACCATGGCCTCCGAGAACGGCGCCGTGGTCTTCGAGGTGGCCATCGACGCCAACAAGCCGCAGATCAAGGAGGCCGTCGAGGCCGTCTTTGGTGTGAAGGTGAAGGCCGTCAACACGTCCATCACCAAGGGCAAGAACAAGCGCTTCCGCGGCCGCCCCGGCACCCGCAAGGACGTCAAGAAAGCCTATGTGACCCTGGAAGAGGGCAACACGATCGACGTCACCACCGGCCTCTGATCGGCACACGCATCCCAAGAAAAGCCCGGCCCCCGCGCCGGGCTTTTTCATGTCTCAGCCCCTAAGAGAGCCAGAGCGCTCTCAACTCCGGGTGACTTTGACCACCCCAACCCTCATCTCGCCGTTTTCGTGGGCGCACTTTTGGGTGCGCCCGCTTAATGGAATGGACGAAGCGCTCGGCAGATCGTACGCCCGCAAAACGGTCTCGTATATCAAGAGAGCGTCACACCCGGGCGGGAGCGTCGCAATCTTTTCCAAGTTGACGAACACGGTGACGAATGTCCGCGGGTCTCCATTGTCGGCCGTGTAATCGAAGATCTGTGTGTGGGTGTAATGGACATCTTCCTCACTCGGAATTGCGGATGGCGCGACAGGAAGTTCGTCGAGCAATGCTGACCCTTTGAGGTCCTGCCAAGTCTTTGCTCCAACCACGACAGTATCCAGCAACTCCCCACCATCATCGGCACCGTATGGTTCAAGCGCTCCGTCTTGGTTCGCGGCCAGCACTTCAACAACGAGGGGCTCTGGAATGTTCCAAAGATCGAACACTATCGGCCTGCCTTCGGTCTCATAGCGCGTTGGCAGGTCTCTTAGGTCATTGAGATAGGCTGTCGATTTATCCGAAAACCAGCTCCATGCGAGATCGCTGAGCTTGGAAAACCCCATAGCTCCCAAGACCAACAAACCCGCGACGATATAGGTCGCTATGAAAACACGCTTCAAACCAAGCCTCCTTGCCCCACCCGACAGCTAGAGTCCGCCCCAATTACGTCAACACCGCAGGACCGCGGCATCGCGGCGGGTTTAGATGCCCGCGCCGGGCCTTGCTGTAGGGGCGGTCCACCGGCGTCTCGATCCTTCGAATTTCACCCCGCTTTGGGTAAAATACCACCCGCCCGCGAATGGCTCCGGAAATTGACCCTGATCAAGGATCGCGCGTGCCGGCCCGCCTATGATCGGTCCAAAGAGGAGGACCCGTCCATGACGTCTCGCATACTCGTGCCCATTGATCTGCAACACACGGACCGCCTGACCAAGGCGCTCTCGCTGGCGGCAAAGGTCGCTCAGGAGGATGACGCCACGGTGGTCTTTGCGGGCATCGCAGACGCTGTGCCGACAGCCTCAACCAAGACCGTTGGCGCGACCATGGCCGAAGAGCTCCAGTCCTTCGCCGCGGATCAAGCCAAACTGCATGGGATCAAGGTCGCCGATCACGTGGGCCTGCGCGGTGATCTCCATCTCAGCGTCGGCCCCGATCTCATCCGCGTCGCCAAGGAGGCCGAGGCCGACCTGATCGTCATGGCCAGCCACGTGCCCGGGCTCAAGGATCACTTCCTCTCCTCCAATGCGGGCTACGTCGCGGCCCACGCTCCGGTGTCGGTCTATGTGGTGCGCTGAGTGCAAGGGGAGCTGGCTCTTTTGCCCCCATGAGAGCCGCACAGATCCCGCGCCAAGGACGCAGGCGCATGCGTCTTCGGAGCCCGCTGACATCACAACGGTTGCAACGGGTACGGAGCAGGGGCCGAGCCTCGCGATCCCGCACCCGCCTGAGCACCCGAGGCCAGCGCCCGCACCCCAACGGATCTAAGCGATGCGACGCCAAGCACACCGCGCGCACCATGAATGTCTTGCCCCGCGCCCGGATTTGCCCCATTGGGCAGGGGCTACGTTACCCCCTCGACCGTTCCTCCTTTCACCAGGCGTTCGGCACCCGATTGTGACTGACAACGCCGCGCTGCCGCATCCCGCGGGCAGAATTGAGATATAGGAGACACGGCATGGCCACCGGCACCGTGAAATGGTTCAACACAGACAAAGGCTACGGCTTCATCGCGCCCGATGGCGGCGGCAAGGACGTCTTCGTCCACATCCGCGCCGTGGAGCGCTCCGGCCTCACCGGCCTCGCCGATAATCAAAAGGTGAGCTACGACCTCGAAGCAGGTCGCGACGGCCGCGAGAGCGCGGGCAACCTCGCGCTTCTCTAGCCTCCGCCGCACAAGGCTCACCACAAA
>JBCBME010000357.1:0-3155 GCA_039822945.1 Pseudomonadota bacterium | reverse complement strand
CCATGTAGACAAGCGGGCGGTCCTCGGAGCAGAGCACAGTGCCGTGGATCGCGCCCGCAGCCAGATAAAGCGAGGGGGTGCGATTGATCTGTTCGGACAGCCGAAAGAGCCAGCTCTCGCGCACCACGGTCGCCGGGAGCTGCAACCCCTCGAGACCTGCCATCATATCCCCAAAAACCGTGCCCACTGCGCAGCCGGAGGTGCGCGTCTTGCGGGCGAGCTTGTCCTCGTGGGAGGTCTCGATCTCTGTGCGGACAACGACCGTGGCGACCTCCTCATCGTAGTCGACCCGGGTGACGACGTCGCTCTCGGACAGCATCCCTTGATTGCTGAGAAAGCCCAGCGCGAGGTACTCCGGGTAGTCGCCGATCGTCATGGCGGTCACGATCTCGCGGGAATTGAGGTAGATCGTCAGCGGCCGCTCCTCGACGACCCGAACGACCTTCTCCGCCCCGGTCGCATCCATGGCCGTGACAGCGCGCGTCAGGCCCGGGCGGTCGGGGTCCGGCGCTATGATATAGGTCTCTGCGATGTCGAGTGTGGCCATTTGCATCCCTCTGCCCCGCGGGATAGCGGTTCTCTTATCGGCAACGTAAGGGCACGGCGTGAGCGAGACCACCCGGAAAGCGGCATTCTGGATGGGCGTGCGCCACGGCCTGCCCTTCATCGTGCTCCTTGTGCCCTTTGGTGCGCTTTTCGGCGTCGTGGGCACCGAGGCTGGGCTCAACCTCGTGGAGGTGATGACGTTTTCAATCGTCATCCTCGCGGGCGCGGCGCAGTTCACGGCGGTGGCGATGATGGTCGATCAGGTGCCCACGCTCATCGTGCTGATCACGGCGCTCGCGGTGAACTTGCGCATGGCAATGTATTCGGCCGCGCTCACCCCGCATCTCGGGGCTGCCCCGCTCTGGCAGCGGGGCTTTATCGCGTATTTCATGGTGGATCAGGCTTTTGCGCTCTCTTCGGTGACGTTCGAGGAGCGCACGGAATGGTCACTCGCGGAGAATGTCGGTTACTACTTTGGCGTCATCGTACCGGTGGCACCGTGCTGGTATCTGGCGACGCTTGCTGGCGCGCTCGTGGGGGAGGCGATGCCGGAGGCGCTCGCGCTTGATTTCGCGCTCCCCATCGTCTTTCTCGCGCTCGTGGCGCCTGCCCTGAGAACGGCAGCGCACAAGGCCGCTGCGCTGACCTCCGTCATTCTCGCGCTTCTTCTCGCCTGGATGCCGTTTTCCCTTGGCCTCCTCGTGGCGGCTGTCGGGGCGATGATGGTGGGCGCGCGCGTCGAGCTTTGGCAGGAGGCGCGGCGATGATCACCACGCCCACATGGGAAATCTGGGTGATCATCATTGGCCTCGGTGTCGGCAGCTTTGCCCTGCGATTTTCGTTTCTGGGTCTCATCGGGGAGCGCGCCATGCCGCCCTGGGTGCTGCGCCACCTGCGCTACACCGCGGTCGCTGTGTTGCCCGGCCTCGTGGCCCCCGCGGTGATCTGGCCTGCCGCCACGGGTGGCACGCTCGATCCCGCGCGGCTCTCAGCCGCCGTCGTGACGGTGGTGGTGGGGTACCTCACGAAGAACGTCGTAGCTGCGGTCGGGTCCGGCGCGGGCACGCTTTATGGGCTGCTCTGGCTCATCAGCTAGGAACGCGCCGGGCTAGAGCGTCGCCGTCTCCCAGAACTTTTCCTTGTCGGCATCGTCATCCTGTCGGAAGACGCGGCGCACAACGCCCGGCTGACCGAGCAACTGGCCGTGGAGATTCTCTGGAAAGAAGGTGGGCCGCACCGCAAAGGGCAGCCCAGGCGCGCGTGCAAGCACTGAGGAGATCGACCGGGTGCAGAACGCGTCCGAGACAGGCCCCTCCTTGCGCACCTCCGCAAAGATAAAGGCGGCCGTTGCGGGCGGCACCTCTACAGTTTGCAGCGTCGTCCAGTAGGTGATGCGCGTGTGGTAATCGACAAAGGCGCGCCGCGCGGCCTCCGTCATGCCAAAGATCACATCGTGCTGCTCGGGAAGCGAGGGATGCGCAAAGGTCCCCGCAGGGTCAAAGACGACTTTCTGATCGGCATTGATGAAAAGCGCGGAATGCGCCCCGGCATCGGTGCCGACATTGAACGACGAAAAGAGTTCGATCCGCGTCGGGCCGGTATTAGGCACGAAGGCCGCCGCCACGGTGGCGGGATCCTCGAAGACGCGCCTTTTGCTCGAGCACCCAGCCAAAAGGGCGGGTGCCCCGAATAGGAACGCGCGGCGATCCACGTCTTAGCCGTTGATGAGGTAGAGCAGGATAAGCGCCACGATGCAGACCGCCATGCCGCGGCCCACGTAGTAGATGAACATCTCAAAGGTCTTTTCCTGAACCTCGATGTTCATCGTGCCGTGTTCGTGCTTTTCGCCGTGGTCGTCTGCCATGGACCGTCTCCTTGAAGTCTGCGCCATGGCTAACGCGCCAGAACGCGGCTGTCACGGTGCCAAAGTCGCGCAGTCAGCTGCCGTCTTCGAGCGCGGCGGCCAGGCGAAAGCCGATACGCGTGGGCTCTGACGCTTCGGCATGCTTCGGGAGCGCGCGGAGCATGACGTTGAGCTGCGTGACATGCTGGATGAGCTGGGTCCGGACGCCGCTCGGATCGGTGCCGTAAAAGGTGATGACGTCCGGGTCAAAATACCCCATCCCCTCGATGCGCATGATGCCGGTGTCGCTGCCAGCAAAGCCCATCGCCACCTCATGCTCGCTGTCGAGCTGCTTCTCAAAGTTCTGAATGTAGAGGATGAGCCGCTCATAGGCCCATTCAGCCGCGCTCTTTTGGGTCACAGGCTTTGCGCGCGCCTTGGCAGGCAAGGCGCTGGTATCGGCGGTTTCATGGGCCGGATCCGCATGAACCTCATGAAGCGTGGGGAGAACGGCTGCCTCCATCGCCTCGGCTGATGTTTTGATCTCGCTCATGTCTGCCCCGCGGTGATGGCTGTCGTCTCTCGCAATTCTTCCATGACAAAGCTCGCCGATACATCGGAAATCTCGATCCGTTCGGTGAGCTCTTTGTAAAAGCGGTCGTAGTCGGCCATGTCCTCCACCCGGACACGGAGGAGGTAGTCGATGTCGCCGGTCATGCGGTAGGCGCTGATCACGGCAGGGTGGTCGACAGCCCTTGCAAAGCGT
>JBCBME010000356.1:0-3156 GCA_039822945.1 Pseudomonadota bacterium | reverse complement strand
CCCACCATGGCCGGGAACCAGCGCGTCGCTTCGCGGCAGGCCTCCATGTCCCCGAAATAGGCGGGGGCAGCCGACATCGTCGAGAAATACGGCACCGACCGCGACGATATCCCCGAGGCGCTCACCGCCTACATCAAGGATCGGAAGGGTTACGATTACTCCAAGCACGGGCAATCCGATAACCCCTATCTCGATTTCATCACCGACGAGATCATCGACGGCTTTGCCGTGCTCGGCACGCCGGACGACCACATCGCTAAGATCAAGACGCTCGAAGAGGTGGGGGTGACGCAGTTCAACATCTACCTCGATAACGGGGATGAAGAGAACATCATCGCCGAATACGGGCGCACCGTGATCCCCGCCTGCTCATGAACGAGGTTTCGCCCCCCAAAAAGCCCACGCGCATCCAGCGCGAGCGGACCGAGGAGATCCTCTCCGCCGCGCTCGAGGTCTTTTCGCGCTACGGCTACCGGGGGGCGACGATCAACCAAGTGGCTGAGGAGGCGGGGATGTCGACACCCTCGCTCCTCTACTACTTCAAGGACAAGGAGGTGCTCTACAAGGAGCTCCTCCACCGCACGATCACGCTCTGGCTTGGGCCGCTTCAGATGCTCTCTGACATGGATCAGCCCGTCGACGAAATCTGCGCCTACGTGGTGCGCAAGCTCGAGATGTCGCGCAAGTTTCCGCGCGAAAGCCGGCTCTTCGCCGGAGAGATCCTGCAGGGTATTCCGCGCGCCCATGATGAGATCTTCAACCCGCTTGCCGCGATCTTTCATTCCAAGGTCGCACTGATCGAACGCTGGATGGACGAGGGGCGCCTTGCACGCCGCGATCCCCACCACCTGCTCTTTTCGATCTGGGCCAGCACGCAGCATTACGCGGATTTCGAGAGTCAGATCGACGTGCTCAGCCCCGAAAAGATGCCAACGCTCTACGCGGACGCGGAGGCCTTTCTGATCCCGATGTACCGCAAGCTTTTGACGCCAGAGGAGACCACGCCATGAACACGCAATCACCCATCGGCAAGAACCTCCGCATTGATCCCGACCGTCTCTGGGACAGCCTCATGGAGATGGCCAAGATCGGCCCCGGCGTGGCCGGCGGCAACAACCGTCAGACGCTGACCGACGATGATGCCAAGGGTCGCGCGCTCTTTCAGGAATGGTGCGAGGCCGCGGGGCTGACCATGGGCGTCGATACCATGGGCAACATGTTTGCAACCCGCGCGGGCGAGGATCCCGACGCGCTGCCGGTCTATATGGGCTCGCATCTCGACACCCAACCCACGGGCGGGAAGTATGACGGCGTGCTCGGTGTCCTCGGCGGGCTCGAGGCGATCCGGACGTTGAACGACCTCAACGTCAAAACGAAGCATCCGATCGTACTGACGAACTGGACGAATGAGGAGGGGACGCGCTTTGCCCCCGCGATGCTCTCCTCCGGGGTTTTCACAGGCCGCCACACGCAGGACTTCGCGTATTCCCGGGTGGATGCTGACGGAAAGGTATTCGGCGACGAGCTCAAGCGCATCGGCTGGGTGGGCGATGAGGAAGTGGGCGCGCGCAAGATGCACGCCATGTTCGAGCTCCACATCGAGCAGGGGCCGATCCTCGAGGCCGAGGGCAAGGATATCGGCGTCGTCACCCATGGGCAGGGTCTCCGCTGGATCGAGTGCACCATCACCGGCAAGGAGAGCCACACGGGCTCGACGCCCATGTCCATGCGCAAGAATGCCGGACGGGGCCTCGCACTCGTCACGGAGCTCGTCCACGAGATCGCCATGAAGAACCAGCCCAATGCCGTGGGCGCGATCGGCCATATCGACGTCTACCCGAACTCTCGCAACATCATCCCGGGGAAGGTGGTCTTCACCGTCGATATGCGCACGCATCTTCTGGATAAGCTCAACGCCATGGTGGCCGAGTTCAACGAGCGCGCCCCGAAGCTTTGCGAAGAGATCGGCGTCGCGTTCTCCTGCGAGATCGTGGGCCAGTTCGACCCGCCCGCCTTTGACGAGAGCTGCGTGAGCGCCGTTCGCCAAGCCGCTGAAACCATGGGGTATTCCCACATGGATATCGTCTCGGGCGCAGGCCACGACGCCTGCTGGATCAACGACGTCGCACCCACCGCCATGATCATGTGCCCTTGCGTCGACGGGCTCAGCCACAACGAGGCGGAAGAGATCAGCAAGGAATGGGCGCAAGCGGGGACGGACGTATTGCTGCACGCCGTGCTTGAAACCGCGGAGATCGTGGAGTGATCCGCGCGCTGAAGGAGGGAAAGACATGACCACCACCATCATCAAGAACGGGACCGTCGTGACGGCGGATCTGACCTACGAGGCGGATGTCGCCGTCGAGAACGGCGTCATCACCGAGATCGGCAAGGGGCTGAAGGGCGACACGGAGCTCGACGCTACGGGCTGCTACGTCATGCCCGGCGGGATCGACCCTCATGTGCATCTCGAGATGCCGTTCATGGGCACCTATTCCTCCGACGATTTCGAAAGCGGCACGCGGGCGGGGCTTGCCGGGGGCACGACGATGGTCGTCGATTTCTGCCTGCCCAACCAGGGCGAGAGCCTCTTTGATGCGCTCAAGCGTTGGGATAACAAATCGACGCGGGCAAACTGCGATTATTCCTTCCACATGGCGGTGACGTGGTGGGGTGAGCAGGTCTTTGAGGACATGAAGGGCGTCGTCCAAGATCGCGGAATCAATACGTTTAAGCACTTCCTTGCCTACAAGGGGGCGCTCATGGTCAATGACGATGAGCTCTACTCCTCGTTCCAGCGCCTCTCCGAATTGGGCGCCACCGCGATGGTCCACGCCGAGAACGGCGACGTGGTGGCGGAGATGACCGCGAAGCTCCTCGCCGAGGGCAATACGGGGCCGGAGGCGCACGCCTATTCTCGCCCGAGCCAGGTGGAGGGAGAGGCCACGAACCGCGCCATCATGATCGCCGACATGGCGGGCGTGCCGCTCTATGTCGTGCACGTCTCCTGCGAGGAGGCGCATGAGGCAATCCGGCGCGCCAAGCAGAACGGCAAGCGTGTCTGGGGCGAGCCTCTCATCCAGCACCTGACGCTCGATGAAAGCGAGTACTTCAACCCGGATTGGGACCACGCCGCGCGGCGCGTGATGTCGCCAC
>JBCBME010000355.1:0-3178 GCA_039822945.1 Pseudomonadota bacterium | reverse complement strand
GAGGATGATTTCCAGTGGACAGAGGGCGGTCCATGAAGCGGCGCGTGCGCGCGTCGTCGTAGCCTTCAAAGTCCGCAAGGTCCTTGCCGCGGCCGTCATAGGCTTCGATCCGGCGGGTTTCGAGGCCCGCCCGGCTGAGTTCCGCATCGGCATGCGCCATTCTGTCAGGCGAAGAGGCGAGGTTGATGACCCAGCCAGCCTTATCCATCGACGGCCTCTCGATTGCGGCTTAGGAGCCCGATGTAGGCGTCTGTAATGGCGCGCTCCGAGAACATCTCGTCGAGCCGGGTGCGGGCATTCCGAGTGAAGTCTGCAGCGCGCGAGGGGTTGTCCCTGATCTCGATGAGGGCTGCCGTTATGGCCTCCACATCATCGATTTCGGTCATGAGGCCATCGACCCCGTCCCGCATGAACCATTCCGGCCCCTCGGAGCGCGTGGAGACAGACGGGATTCCAGCCTGCCACGCTTCGATGAGCATGTTGCCCAGTGGCTCGTGACGCGATGGCATGAGAAAGGCGTCACCGGCGGCGATCCCATGGAGTGTTTCGTCGATCCAGCCCAGAAAGCGGACGCGGTCCTCCAGGCCCAGCTCACTGGCGAGCTGTCTGAGCGCTGGCATCTCTGCCCCGTCGCCCATGAGCCAAAGGTACGCTCCGGGGATGCCGGCCAAGGCGCGAAGGGCAATGTCCATGCCCTTGCGCGGGACAAATCGTGCCCCTGCCACGATCAGGAAGGCGTCCTCTGGCGTCGCATAGGAGGAGCGGTCCAGAGGCTTTGGGCTGACGTTCCGGGGGAAGTTGGTGATGACCTCGGTGGCGCGGTCCCAGCCGTGGCTCTTTGCGGTTTCGATGATGCCGGGCACGTTGCCGACGAGGACATCGGTTCGCCCGAAATGCTTGATATTTGCCGGGAAGTCGCCAAGGCGGGTCACCCGAAGCGCCTTTGTCTGGCGGGGCAGGAGCTTGGCCGCCCGCGGCATCCAGCTCATATGCGCATGGGGGCGCCACGTCGCGTTCACGCGTGCAATACGCCACTGAACGAGCCCGGTGGCACGGATCAGATTTGAAAAATCACTTTCAATGACTGGGCCTAGTGCCTTGACGGCGTCGCCCCATGTGCGGTTCGGCCGGATCACAAAGCGCTGCTCCACACCACGTGCGTTGAGCGCTGTCGCGAGATTGACAAAAAAGCGCTCTGCTCCGCCTTCGCGCCCGAAATGATAATGCGTGACGCGCAGGCTCATTTCACCCTTTCATAGAGCGTCGTGAGGCGCTGGGGCCGTACCTCGCGGAGCGCAAAGCCCGCCGCAATAAGCGCGTCGTGAACGGCGACAAAGGTGTTGTCATTCGAGGCGCCACGCTCCGGCCCGCAATCCACGGCGATCCAATCGATCCATTTCAGCGTCTCGGTCGCGCCTTCGAGGATTTCGGGTTCGGCCCCTTCGGCCTCCAGTTTGAAAATCACCGGAGAGGTGAGCTCCTGCCCGACAAGCGCGTGATCGAGCGTGACAGCGGGAACCTCTGTCTTCTCAAGATCGGCAGCCCCTTCGAATACTGATGAATCGGCTGTGTCTGGATCATGGTAGAAGGTGAGTGTCGTGTTCTCTTTCCACAGCGCAGCTCGGTGCGTCTCATCTGCGCCGTCAAAGTTATTGAGATCGCAGCACCGTGCCTCCATCGGTTCCGGCTCAAAAGCGATGTAAGCGTGGTCGCGGGCACGGGCCCAAAGGCCAAGCTCGCCGATATTGGCGCCGCAATCGATAAAAGTCCCGCCGCTCAAGTGGGCCAGTGTGTCGAGGCCGTATTGCCGGGCCACCACATCCACGCCCCTCATGACGCCGGGCTTTGACCGATTGGCGCGATGGATGCGCGCGATAGTGAGGGTGCGCTCGCGATCCTTGATGTCAAAGAGCGGCGGCGTTTCTTCCGTGCGAATGCTCACCCGGTAGGGTTTGCCGCGCACAGACGCGCGAAAGTTGATCACCGCGGCACGCACAGGAAGCGGGATGGCATCGGCGATTTTCTGGGTCAGGCGAGGGGCGATTTTCATGCTTTTGCGCTCTACTTCGTGGCGACCATGCACCAGCCGGACGCCACGGCGCAGATACGCTCGCCGCGTTTCCCGGCATAGGTCGGCTGGCGAATGCTGATTTTCGCATAAAGCCAGTCTTTGAGGTGCTGATAGTGGAACTGCCCGCGCGGCCAGAGCCCGCGGTGACCCAGGATTGCGCCAGCCGATGTGTAGCGCCCCCAAATGAGAGGCTGTAGATCCAGCGCGGAAAAGCCCACCTGGCGACACGTCTCCTGCCACCAGCTTGGCGTCGCGCGCGTGTAGTCATCGGGGTGGCCATGGATGCGAAAAATCCAAGGGACGGTGATGATCGCCCGTCCGCCGGGCTTCAGGACGCGGTAGATCTCGGCGATGGAAGCCCGCGGATCGTAGATGTGTTCGAGCGTGTTGAAGCAGACGACGTTGTCGAAGGCTCCTTCATCAAAGGGCAGAGGGTCTCCGGGCTCCACGATGTGCGTGGGTGCGATGCCAGGATCGATGTTGGCGGACTTCACGTCTGCGGCTTGGGTCAAAAGCCCCGTATAGGGGGCATTCTGGCCCCCGCCGTAGTCGAGCACATGACCTGTGATTTCGAGCTTTCCTACGGCCTCGTATTCAAGGACGCGCAGGCATGAGAGGCCGGGATGGTCCTGGTAGAGCGCGCGCCACCTGGCAAAGGTTGGCGTGGGCGGAGGCGTAAAGGTGTAGTCCATGACCGGCCTCCTAACGCAAAGCGCCCCCACGGTGAAGCGGGGGCGCTTGGTTCACTGAGAAAGAACGCGAGGTTACGCTTCTTCTTCTTTCTTGGCCTCTTCGCCGGTCTCCTGGTCGACGACCTTCATCGACAGGCGGACCTTGCCGCGGTCGTCAAAGCCCAGCAGCTTCACCCAGACTTCCTGGCCTTCTTTAAGGACATCGGAGGGGTGGTTGAGGCGGCGGTTCTCGATCTGGCTGACATGCACGAGGCCGTCGCGCTTGCCGAAGAAGTTCACGAAGGCACCGAAATCGACGATCTTGACGACCTTGCCTTTGTAGATCGCGCCCTCTTCGGGCTCGGCCACGATGGCGTGGATCATCTCGTAGGCTTTCTTGATCGAGTCGCCGTTGGGCGATGCGATCTTGACCACG
>JBCBME010000354.1:0-3180 GCA_039822945.1 Pseudomonadota bacterium | reverse complement strand
CTGTGCCCCGGTCGTGCCGTAATGGGCCGCCAATGTCAGTTCGCACAGGTGAAGTGCGAAATCGGCCCCTGTATAGGGCATGCCACCGGCCTCAACCGCCCGGGCCAGATCAGCGATGGATCGGCAAAAATCCCGTGTCTGCGAGCCTCTATAGGCAGGAATAGTCTCTTTTCCGCCGATCAGGTTCACCTTGCGCCCCCGGTCCAGGAACCGCCGTCGGCGGATTGTGCGATAGCGGCGCAGCCGGATGGCCGAGCGATCGCTGCGGGGGTCCTCCACTTCGATCACTCCGTCATCGCCGAAAATGCGCAGCCGGTGATCGTGGGTGGCATAGATGCCGTTGGTCATTCGCAACACGGGCCCGGACGCAAAGCGCATCGTGGCCACAGAATGATCTGGCGCCATGATCTGTTCATCGGGCAATTTATCGGGAACGAGGGCTTCGGCATGGGCGGTCAGCCGTTCCACGGGCCCGAACATCGCGCAAAGCCAACTGAGAACATAGCCTGCATGCTCTACTGTACAGCCACTGCGGAACTCATCAGCCGCAGGCCAGGCGACGCCCATCTCGTTGATCCACTTCGCGGTGGGCGCGCGGTGCACCATCCCGTCTTCCATCTCGGCATAGATCAGCCGGACGGGCCCGATGGCCTCCTGTTGCAGCAATCCCCACAGGGTCTGCGCGACCGGGTTCATCAGTGTACAAGGTGCCGAAACCAGATGTCGCCCATTCGTTTGTGACAGCTGCACCAGTTCCCGTGCGTGATCGAGCCGCATGGCCAGCGGTTTTTCCGAATAGACATGTTTGCCGCTTCGCAGAAGCGCTCCGGTGGTTTCATAATGGGCGCCGGGATTGGTGAGGTTCACAACCACCGGTACGCTGTCGTCGGACAGAAGCGTTTCGAACGAGGAATAGGCCTGCGCACCGGTCATCTCTGCCATCCATTCGGACCGCGACCGTTCAACGTCAAAGACGCCTGCCAGCGACATTTGGGGATGCAGGCCGAGGGTCAGCCGATACATGTTGGCGACATAGCCGCAGCCCAATATTGCGATCCGTGTCATCGGTTCCCGATCTCCAAGCTCTCACAACGCACGTCGCCCGGAGCCTGTCCTCTCTACAAAGCTGTCCAGGCTTAAACAACCGGTTCCAAATGCCATTGAATGATGACCACGAACAACGCAAGAAGGCGCAACGCGGGGCAAGCCGCCTCACTTTCCATCTTGGCCGCATCCTGCGATCATGTAATCTGGCGCAGACCCTGAAATCGACACGGCACTCTCTTTTCCTTGTCGCGCCTGTCCACAATGACGACACATTGAATGTCTAGACCATTTCAGAGCTGACAATTTTGGAGGATATGCCGTGACAGCAAGCAGTTTCGAGCATTTTGTAGATGATTATTACCGGTCTTTCGCCGACGCAATCCGGTCTTTGGACACACAACCCTTGCAGGGGGTCATGGACGTTTTCGACCAGGTGGCGGCGGGGGGCGGTATCCTCTGGATGGCTGGGAACGGTGGCTCGGCAGGGATTGCCAATCATGCGGTCTGCGATTGCTCAAAAGGGGCCTATGTCGAGGGGCGCCCACCGCTCCGGACACAGTCGCTGTCGGCCAACACGCCTATGCTGACGGCTCTGGGCAACGATATATCCTATGACGACGTCTTTTCCGAACAGCTCAAGTTTTATCTGACAGACAAGGACGCGCTTCTTGTGGTCAGTTCCTCCGGCAATTCACCGAATGTGGTGAAGGCCTGTGAATACGCCAATGCCAAAGGGGTCCCGACCATTGCGTTTGTGGGCTTTTCAGGCGGACGTCTGAAAGAGATCGCCAGCCATGTGGTCCATGTCGATGTGCAGAATTACGGCATCGTGGAGGATATCCATATGAGTTTTATCCATGTGCTGACCCAGTACATGACGGCGCGTGCAACGGGCTGATTGTCTGCATGCAAGGCCGGGCTCAGGCCGTTAGGGCTGTCGGAGAGAGCCGTGCAGGTTGGCCGGATCGGATGGGTCTGGCATGCGCGCTGGACGGCCATCGGCGCCGATAATTCTGAACTGCGCAGCCAGTTTCGACTTCCCCATCCGACTTGGATCACGCTAATCACAAACGCAATGTCAGACGTACCGGGAGTGTCCACGTGCAAGATGAGCCGATAGGGTTTCTCATTCCGGAATTTCCCGGTCAGACACATATCGCATGGTGGCGCGTCGCACAGGAGTTGAAAAAACTCGGCCATCCTGTGCAACTTCTCTCAACCCGCAGACCGGACTCGGCCAGCGGTGTGCATCCTCTGCTGGAACGGGACGTCGAGACCGTCTTGTTCGCTTGGCCTCCCGGCTTTGCTCATGTTCTGGGTGAGATCGTCCGAAACCCGCTTGGTGCTTGGCGGGCTGGCCGCTATCTGGCCTCTCTGACGCAGAGTTCCGTGCGGCAGAAAATAGCTCTGCTCCCCATTCTCCTGTCATCCCTCTACCTCGCATCCGAACTCCGCCGTCGGGGAATAAAATATGTCTTCGTCCATTCCTGCGCGAATGCGGCACATCTTCTCGCGATGTGTAACAGGATTAGCGGTGTGCGCTATGCGCTGCGTCTTGGCGGCGACCCCGATGTCTACGGGCGCGATCATCACCACAAAATGCAGCGGGCCGAATTCGTGCTGTCCGCATCGCCAAGCTATTTTGACGAACTCATCGACAAACACGGGGTGGACCCGGGGAAACTCCATTGGTCATGGGTCGGGACGGATTTGAGCTTTTACACAACAGATCCCGCCTGGCCGCACAATCGCGATGGAAATCGCCTCAGGATCGCGACGGTGGCACGGCTCAACCTCGCGAAAGGCCATCTTTACGCATTGGAGGCAGTGCGTGCGCTGGTGTCTGCCTCTCGACCTGTCGACTATACTCTTATCGGTGATGGACCGTATCGAGGCGAGATCGAAAGTTTTATCGCCGAACACGGTCTGGGCACTCATGTCCATCTTCTTGGCTCAAAAGATGCCGCTGAGATCGCGCGCATCTTGCAAGCGACGGATATCACCATCCTGGCGAGCGTTGGTGCAGGGGAGGCTGCACCGGCTGTTGTTTGTGAGTCCATGGCCGCCGGCGTTCCCGTTCTTGCCACACGGATTGGTGCAACCGAACACATGATCAAAAACGGCATCGATGGC
>JBCBME010000353.1:0-3182 GCA_039822945.1 Pseudomonadota bacterium | reverse complement strand
ACCCTGCGTCATGGTGCGCGGGTCGTCTTTGCGGGGCGCGTTCTTCGCTAGACGGGCGGGCGCGTCGCAGGCTTAGCTGCACGCAAGGAGGACAGGCCATGACAGATCGCAAGGAGGCCGGGATGGCGGCGCGCCGCAAGGTGCTGGGCGCAGACCATGTGGACCGGGCCGAGGCCGCCAAGACGGAGTTTGACGCCCCCTTCCAGACCCTCATCACAGAGGGCGCGTGGGGCACCGTCTGGGCCGATGACACGATCCCGGATCGGGAGCGCTCGATGCTCACCCTCGCGCTGCTCGCCGCCACGGGCAATTTCGAGGAAATCCCCATGCATATCCGCGCCACGCACGCTACGGGGGCGAGCCCCGCGGATGTGGCGCAGGCGTTCATGCATGTGGCGGTCTATGCGGGCGTCCCGAAGGCCAACCACGCCTTCAAACTCGCCAAGGCCACCTATGCAGAGATGGGCGTGGAGCTCTAGCGCGCGGGGCTACTCCGCAGCGGCGGCGGGCCTGAGCCGCGGGCGCGTGGCCTCAAGCCGCGTGCAATAGGGCTGGGAGGAGACCCAGCGGCGCATATCCGCGCGCTTGCTTGACTGCACGAAAGGCCCCCAATCGGCCCCTGCCCCGCCCCGGCGGCCATCGGCCCGGCGCGCCACGGCATTATCGCGCGTCACGGTGCGGGCCATGATGCGGATCGCGCAGCTCAGGTTTTCCGTCGGGTCGAGGAGCGCGGCACGAGAGGTGGCGCGGCAGCCATAGAGGCGCGCCGTTCCCGTGCGGATCTGTAGAAGGCCGTGACTGAGCCCGCTATCGCCCGACACAGCTGGGCGGTAGGTGCTTTCATGCTTGGCCAGGGTCGACAGAAGCCCCACCCAGAACGCGCGCCGCTCCGCCGCCGAGGCTTGCGGATAGGCGGGGCACCAGGCCTCGATATCTGTGGGGGTCGTTTGCGGCAGCGCCTTGCCGCGATCCATGAGCGCGGCCTCTGCCGCGCGGGTCCAGACATCAGTGCCGCGGAGCGCCCACCACCGCGTGCGTGGCAGCGCCTCGCGGCGCGGCCGGGGCCGCAGATAGGCCGGTGTAACTGGCCCGGCCACGGCAACCTCCGGCCGCAGCTGTGGGCGCACCGCGTCTGTCGCATTGGCCGGCAGCGCCAACACGCAGATCACGAAAATGACGACAACACGGACCATACCCACCCCCGCAGGACAGGGTGCATCGCCGTGCGCGGGCGATCAAGCCTTGAGCGGTTGGCCCATGAGCGTGCGCGGACACGCGCCACCCAGGCGCAGCACGCTCACCGGCGCGGTCCCGCCCCCCGCCGTGGTGGTGCCGTGCCCTGCGGCCCGCGTGGGTACGAGCGCCCGCAGGCGGTAGAGATTGATGGGCAGCAGGAGACCGTGGAGCAAGATCACCGGCCAGAGCCCCGCAAAGATCGCGTAGGCCAGGAAAAGAACGTTGGAGAGGAGCGCAAGCAGCCGCGCCTTCAGCGGGGCCACAGAATAGAATGTCGCGATGACGGCCACACCGGCCGCCACGCCCAGAGCATCAATGAGCATAACAAAAAGTCCGTCTTAAAATGTGACGTAAGGTTAACACAAATCGGGGCATGGCCCTAGTCGGGAATTCCTGCCCTCGACGTCTCAGCGAAGGAATTCCGGTGACGCAGACGCCCGAGGATTGAAGCCCGCCGCGCCGGGCGCTACACCGCGCGAGATCTACCGGAGACACCGCCATGCTCGACCTCACCCCCCCCAAACCGCGCGTCATCCAGGGCGCCAAGCAGGACTGGGAGCTCGTGATCGGGATGGAGGTCCACGCGCAGGTGGCCACGAACGCAAAGCTTTTTTCCGGGGCCTCCACCGAATTCGGCGCAGAGCCCAATTCCAACGTGGCCTTCGTCGATGCGGGCATGCCCGGCATGCTGCCTGTCATCAACGAGGAATGCGTGGCGCAGGCGGTGCGCACGGGGCTCGGCCTGAAGGCCGAGATCCACCTCAAAAGCGCGTTTGACCGGAAGAACTATTTCTATCCCGACCTGCCGCAGGGCTACCAGATCTCCCAGCTCTACGAGCCCATCGTGGGTGAGGGCAAGGTGCTGGTGGAGCTGGGCGATGGCACCGCGCGGCTTGTCCGCATCGAGCGCATCCACCTGGAGCAGGACGCGGGCAAGTCGATCCACGACATGGACCCGCACATGTCCTTTGTGGATCTCAACCGCACGGGCGTGGCGCTCATGGAGATCGTCTCCCGCCCCGACATCCGGGGGCCGGAGGAGGCCGCGGCCTACGTGGGCAAGCTCCGCCAGATCATGCGCTATCTCGGCACCTGCGACGGCAACATGCAAAACGGCAACCTGCGCGCGGACGTCAACGTCTCCGTCTGCACGCCGGGCGCTTATGAGCGCTACCGCGAGACGGGCGATTTCGGCCATCTGGGCACGCGCTGCGAGATCAAAAACATGAACTCCATACGCTTTATCCAGCAGGCCATCGAATACGAGGCGCGCCGCCAGATCGCGCTGGTGGAAGACGGCAAGGAGGTCGTGCAGGAAACCCGGCTTTTCGACGTGGCGAAGGGCGAGACGCGCTCCATGCGGTCAAAGGAAGAGGCGCATGATTACCGCTACTTCCCCTGCCCCGATCTGCTCCCGCTCGAGATCGAACAGGGCTGGGTCGATGACATCGCGGCCACGCTGCCCGAGCTGCCGGATGCGAAGAAAGCCCGCTTCATCGCTGATTTCGGGCTCTCGGATTATGACGCGAGCGTGCTCACGGCCGAGACCGACGCCGCCGCCTATTTCGAGGATGTGGCCGCCGTCGACGGCAAGCTCGCCGCGAACTGGGTGATCAACGACCTCTTCGGGCGGCTAAAGAAAGACAGCCTGGAGCTCTCTGCCTCCCCGGTAAGCCCCGAGCAGCTCAAGGGCATCATCGCGCTCATCAAAAAGGGCGATATCTCGGGCAAGATCGCCAAGGACCTCTTCGAGATCGTCTATACCGAGGGCGGCGACCCGGCCGAGATCGTGGAAGCCCGCGGCATGAAGCAGGTGACTGACACCGGCGCCATCGAACCAGCCGGCGAGCTTGGGGTTCGACTTGGCCTTTTCCACCTGTGCGGGGTTGGCGGCGATGATCTCGTCGACGGCTGCCTCGATGGCGCCGGTGTCAGTCACCTGCTTC
>JBCBME010000352.1:0-3184 GCA_039822945.1 Pseudomonadota bacterium | reverse complement strand
GCGCGGCAAGCTCTGCCAAAACGACCTCGGTGATGAAGGGCAGATCGAGCGCACGGGCCTCAGTGAGCGGCACCCATTGCAGGTGGGAAAGCTCGTCTGAGGCCGCGCTGAAATCGTCGAGATCGCCTGTCAGCGCGTCGGCTGGGAGCGCGAAGAAACGCGCATCAAAGCGGCGCGGGCGCCCCGGCGGCGTGATCGCGCGAAAGACGAAGCGAAGTGCCGAGGCGTCGGGGCGCAGACCGCGGGCCGCAAAACCCGACCAATCGGCGGGCGCGTCCTCCCATGTGCCGGGGCGCCCGAGGGCGAGGCCCGTCTCTTCCCAGAGCTCCCGGATCGCGGCGGCCCCCAGCGCGTGGGCTGCGGGCGTGCTCTCGTTCATGAGCCGTGAAGAGCAGGGCGCAGGGATCGGCGCGGCCAGTGAGATGGCCGCATCGCCCGCGTCTAAGGCCCCGCCCGGAAAGACGAATTTCGAGGGCATGAAGGCCGCCTTGGCCCCGCGCTGGCCCATGAGGACATGCCGCACCTCTCCCACATCGCGGAGCACGATGACAGTGGCGGCGTCGCGGATGGGTGTGTCAGTCATGGGACAGACTTATGGGAGCGGCGGCCCAAAGCAATCAGGTGCTGGAAAAGCCGTGCATCCGGCGCGCCCACTGAAAGCCCACCATGAGCCCCTTGAGCCGGGGCAAGAGATAAAGCGAGAGCCCCACGCAGCCCACCGCGAAGATGCCGAAAAGGACGAGCGGCTCGGGCCTGAACTGCACAAAGACCACGTGCATCGCAGGCGCCATGAGGTGGCCCACGATGAGCATGGTGAGCCAGGCCGGGCCGTCATCGGCGCGCTGGTGGTGCAGGGCCTCCCCGCAGGAGGGGCAGGTGTCGCGGACCTTGAGATACCCCTCCAGAAGCGCGCCCTCCCCGCATTTGGGGCAGCGCTTGCGGAAGCCGCGGCGCATTGCCGGGCCGAGCGGGCGCTCAGCCGCCTCAAGCGTGCTGGAGTTTTTGCGGGGATCGGGGGCGCGGTCGTCGGAAGTGAGGGTCGTCATGGCCTTTGCCTTACGCCTCTCCGCGGCGGGCGGAAAGAAAAATGCACCTTTCTGCGACGGAAACGCCGCGGTGGCCCGTTTGAGGTCATGTCTGGGGCGGAGTTGAGGCCGCCTCACACGGAACACGAGACCAAATTCTGAGGACCCAAAAATGGATACCAAGACAACCCTTCTGGCAAGCGCCATCGCAGCAGCACTCGCCCTCACCGCCGTCACGGCCAATGCCGAGCGCGGCCCGCGCGGCGGTGGTGAGCGCGCGAGCTTCTCTGAGCTCGACGCCAATGGCGACGGCGAAGTGACGATGGCCGAAATGGCGGCACACGCCGCAGCCCGTTTCGCCGAGGCCGACACCAACGGCGACGGCTCGCTCTCAAGCGCAGAGATGATCGCCGCGCGGATGAACGGGAACGCAGACCGCCTCGAGCGTCGCATCTCCCGCTTCATCGAGCGCGCCGACGACAACGGCAACGGCACGCTTGAACTGGGCGAGATCGGGCCGAACGAAGAACGCCAGCAGGCGCGTTTTGAGCGGCTCGACACCGACGGCTCCGGCGGGATCTCCGAAGAGGAGATGCAGGCCGCACGCGAAGCCCGCGGCGGACGCCATGGCGGCCAGCGCGGTGGCGACAGCGATAACGGCTAAGAGGCCTTGAACCGTCACGGCAACTGGACGGGTCCGGCCCCAGCGGCTAGGCCCGTCTAAGGCCCCGAAGGTGAGAGACGGGGACGGAGAGATGGCGCTGGATGCAATGTCGGAGGTGAGCGATGAAGCCCTGCTGGTGCTCTATGCCAACGGCGATGCAACGGCTGCGCGGTCGCTCACGTTGCGGCTTGCGCCGCGCATCATGGCTCACGCCTTTCGGATGCTCAATGACCGTGCCGAGGCCGAGGATGTGACGCAGGAGGCGTTGATGCGGCTTTGGAAAATCGCGCCGGACTGGCGACAGGGCGAGGCGCAAGTGACGACCTGGCTTTACCGCGTAACGGCAAATCTCTGCACCGACCGGCTGCGCAAGGCGCGCACCACGGATCTCGATGAGGTGCCCGAAATCGCCGATGGCGCGCCGAGCGCCGATGAGACCCTCATCGACAAGGCGCGGGCACAGGCGCTCAACGACGCGCTCGCCACGCTGCCCGAGCGGCAGAGAGAGGCGGTCGTGCTGCGCCACATCGAAGGCATGACAAATCCCGAGATTGCCCGGATCATGGACATCTCGGTGGAAGCGGTCGAAAGTCTGACCGCGCGGGGCAAACGCGCGCTGGCGGCCATCCTGGCCGGGCGCCGCGCAGAATTAGGATTGGGCGCATGACTGGTGGCATCCCTGAAAAAGAGCTGAGCGAGGCCGAGCTTGAGGCGCTCTTTGCGGCCTCCGATCGCGCCGCACCGCTCCCGTCGGCCGATCTTTTCGCCCGCATTCTTGCGGATGCCGAAGCCGAGCGGGCCCGCACGCCCGAGGCGCCTCAGGTGCCTGCCAGGGGCTGGGCCGCACGGCTCGCGGACACGCTTGGCGGCTGGGCCGGGATTTCGGGCCTCGCGGGCGCGGTGGCCACGGGCCTGATCGTGGGGATCTTTCCGCCGGATGCTCTCTTGAGCCTCACCGACGGGCTCTTTGCGGCGTCGACATTCTCCGACTATGTGCCAGCCTTTGACGCGGTGGCCTTTGATGGCTGAGGGGCGCGCAGGCGGGCTTGGGCGCGGCGGTCGCGTCCTCCTTTACCTCTCGCTGGCAGTCAATCTGCTGGTGGTGGGCCTCGTTGTGGGCGCGCTTGTTTCCGGCGGAGAAAAGCTCAGGGATCGCCGCCCGCCTGCCGCGGGGGAGGGGGGCTTTGGCCCCGTCTTTTCGGCGCTGGAGCCTGAGGACCGCCGCGTGCTCGGCCGCCAGATGCGCCAGATCCTGAGCACAGAGCGGCGCGACCGGCGCGAGATGCGCGCCCTGATGAATGACTTTGTGGCCGTACTCGCCTCCGATCCGTTCGATGAGGCGGCGTTTGAGGCGCTTTTGGATGTGCAGTTCGGCGAGGCGGCCTTTCGCCTTGGTCTCGCCCGCGATGTCTTTGAGGGGCGCGTGCAAGAGATGAGCGTGGCCGAGCGGCAGGCCTTGTCAGAGCGGCTCGCTGCGGAGCTCGAAAAGCGCGCC
>JBCBME010000351.1:0-3189 GCA_039822945.1 Pseudomonadota bacterium | reverse complement strand
TGATGTGGTCAGCCATGGCATGCTCCTCCTTGCGTGGATGTCTGTCGGTGATTGATGACAGTTATGTGTCAGATACTCGCTGTCGCGCGGGTGATCCACCCCTGAGCCCGATCCGAGAGCTGCCCGGCCACACGCGCGGCGCACTGGGCGTGATAGGCGTTGAGCCAGTCCCGCTCGCCGGTGCTGAGCATGTCTGGCACAATGAGCGCGCGGTCGACGGGCACGTAGGTGAGCGTCTCGAAATCGAGCATCGCGCGCGCCTTGTCGCCGCCGGGTATCGGTGCGGCCTCCTGGACAACGATCAGGTTCTCGATGCGGATGCCGAAAGCCCCCTCGCGGTAGTAGCCCGGCTCGTTTGAGAGGATCATGCCGGGCTCAAGCGGGAGCGACGAGGCACGCGCAATCCGCGTGGGCCCCTCATGCACGGACAGGTAGGAGCCCACACCGTGGCCCGTGCCGTGGTCGTAATCCTGCCCCGCCATCCAGAGCGGGGCGCGCGCCAGCGCATCGATGTGCTGCCCGCCCACGCCCTTGGGAAAGCGCACGCGGCTTACCGCAATCATCCCCTGCAAAACGCGGGTAAAGGCGTGCCGCGCCTTCTCCGGCGGCGTGCCGAGCGCCACTGTGCGGGTGATATCGGTGGTGCCATCGACGTATTGGCCGCCGCTATCCACGAGGTAGAGCTCGCCGCTCTTCAGGGGCCGGTTCGTTTCCTCGGTGACGCGGTAGTGGACGACCGCGCCGTGCGCGCCCGCGCCCGAGATCGTCTCGAAACTGATATCCTGGAGCGCGTTGGTGGCCCGCCGAAACCCCTCCAGCGTCTCGGCCGCCGAAATCTCTGTTAGCGACGCGGGATCCTCAGCGTCGAGCCACGCGAGAAACTCCACCATCGCCACCGCGTCCCGCGCATGCGCCGCCCGCGCCCCCTCCAGCTCAGCCGCATTCTTGCGCGCCTTGGGCAGGAGGCAGGGATCGGCCCCCTCGCTCACCGTCGCCGTCACCGCCGCCCGCACAGCCTCGGGGCAGGTGTCGGGATCGAGCCGCACCGTCCCCTCGAGCCCCGCCACCGCGCCAAGAAAGGCCTCGGGCGGGTGGATATCGGCATCTATGTCGAGATCGGCCACCTTCCCAGTATCGACAAAGAGCGCCACGCGCCCGTCACTCTGGAGGATGGCCGTGGCCTGCACGACCGGGATGCGCGGAATGTCGGAGCCCCGAATGTTGAGAAGCCAGCAAATCGAATCCGGCAGCGTCAGGATCGCGGCGTCCTCGCCCGCCGCTGCCAGATCCGCGCCGAGCCGCGCGCGCTTCTCCGCGCTGGCCTCGCCCGCCAGCTCGATGGGATGCGCAAAGGCCCGACCCGCAGGCCGCGCAGGGCGGTCCTCCCAGATCGCGTCCACGAAGTTCGGTGACGCCACAAACGTCACCCCCGGCGCACCCTTCGTGAGCGCCGCCACCTGCCGCGGGGTATGAAGCCAGGGATCATAGGCGATCTTGGCCCCGGCGCTGGCATTGTCCTTGATCCACTCCGAGAGCGACGTCTCGGGCCAGTCGACAGGCGTGAAGACATCCGCCACCTGCGCCTTCACCTGCACGCGGTAGCGCCCGTCCACGAAGACACCGGCCTTGTCCTCCAGCACCACGGCATAGCCCGCAGAGCCGGTAAAGCCCGTCAACCACGAGAGCCGCTCATCACAAGGTGCCACGTATTCACCCTGAAACGCATCGGCGCGCGGCACGATGAATCCGTCTACGCCTGCCTCCGCCATGGCCGCGCGAAGGGCGGCCAGCCGCGGCGGGCCTTGGTCGGGTGAAGAACTGCTCTCAAATGTCTGAAACATCACGCCTCTTCATCTTTCCAAAAATACTCACGCGCATCATCCGACACAGAGCCGGACGCCCGCCACAACCCGCAGGATCAGCTCGCGCGCTTCATCCCCATGACGCGCGCCCGCGCCCGAGGGTCGCTGTCAAAGAGCGAGGCAAGCTGCTCGGTCATCGCCCCGGCGAGCTGCTCGACATCCGTGATCGTGACGGCGCGGTCGTAGTAGCGCGTCACATCATGGCCGATGCCGATGGCGATGAGCTCCACCTGACGCTTCTTCTCCACCATGGCGATGACGTCCCGCAGGTGCTTTTCGAGGTAATTGGCCGGGTTCACGCTCAGCGTGCTGTCGTCCACCGGCGCGCCATCCGAGATCACCATGAGGATCTTGCGCGCCTCGGGCCGCCCCGCCATCCGGCGATGCGCCCATTCGAGCGCCTCACCGTCGATGTTCTCCTTCAGGAGGCCCTCTTTCATCATCAGCCCCAGATTGGGCCGCGCGCGCCGCCAGGGGGCGTCCGCGCTCTTGTAGATGATGTGGCGCAGATCGTTCAGGCGCCCGGGCTGCTGGGGCCGCCCCTGAGCGAGCCAGCCCTCACGGCAAAGCCCGCCTTTCCAGGCGCGCGTGGTAAAGCCCAGGATCTCCACCTTCACCGAGCACCGCTCGAGCGTCCGCGCCAGAACGTCGGCGCAGATTGCCGCGATGGAGATCGGCCGCCCGCGCATGGAGCCCGAATTGTCGAGAAGGAGCGTCACGCAGGTATCGCGAAACTCGGTGTCCTTCTCCACCTTGAACGAGAGCGGCGTGGTGGGATTGGCCACAACGCGCGCCAGGCGGCCCGCATCGAGCATCCCTTCCTCGCGGTCAAACTCCCAGCTTCGGTTCTGCTGGGCCTGCAAGCGGCGCTGCAGCTTGTTTGCGAGCCGCGACACCGCGCCTTTTAGCGGATCAAGCTGCTGATCGAGGTAGGACCTGAGCCGCTCAAGCTCGGCGGGCTCCGCCAGATCCTCGGCGCGGATCTCCTCGTCGTTCTCGGTGTCATAGACGGTGTAGTCGGGATCGGCTTCAGAATGGGGTGGCGGGGCAGGGGGCTCGAGCGGCGCGTCGCCCTCGGGCATGTCGGCCTCTTCGGCCATCTCCGCCTCGGCCATGTCATCAAGCGTGACAGAGGCCTGGGCGGCGTCCTGCTGCTGTTCCTGGCTCTGCTCTGGGGCGGCGTCGATGTCCTCTTCGCTGTCGCTGTCATCCTCGCCGCTCGAATCCGGCTGGTCCTGATCCTCGGGGTCGCCCGCCGCGTCGTCATCCTCGTCGTCATCGAGCTGGTCGGGGTCGTCCCCCAGCTGGTCACCATAGCCCAGATCCG
>JBCBME010000350.1:0-3192 GCA_039822945.1 Pseudomonadota bacterium | reverse complement strand
TGCTGCGCCTTTTCAGACGCTTCCCTTTCGGCTAGGCACATAAGCGGAAGTGGGAGAGAGGCCAACATGGCGCGTTTAATTTGTCTCATGGTGGCCACGGCTTTGCTGCTCGGGGGGTGCGCGCGCATCTCGGAGAGCCGCTTCAACCCGCTCAACATCTTTCGCAGCGAGGAAGAGCGCGCTGTCATCGATCCCGCAGATATAAGGCCACTCGTGCCAGCGGACCGCGTGGTGCAAACGGTTGAGGCGCGCCCTCTTGTGTCGCAACTCGCTGAGCTTGAGGTGACACCCACCATCGGCGGCGTGATCGTGCGGGCATCCGGAACCGCATCGGCATCCGGCGCATTCAGCGCACAGCTGACGACGCGCGCCGTCTCATCGGACGTCATCGAGCTCGACTTCCGCGCGTTTCAGGGCACCGGCCCCGGCGGCGGGCGCGTTACGGCCGCGCGGTTCTTGTCGGATGAAGAGCTCGGCAGCGTGCGTACGATCAGCGTGCGGTCCGCAACCAATAGCCTGTCGCGCCGCCGCTAGAGCTCAACGAGGCGCACGCGGTCGCCCTTGACGCCGAGGCCCACGGATCCGTCGCAGAGGCGGAGCGCGTCGGCCCCAAACACTTCCTTCCGCCAACCGCGCAGCGCCGGCAGATCACGCTCACCCGCTGCAATGGCGTCGAGATCAGCGACGGTGGCGATAAGCTTTTGCGCGACGTTTTTCTGATCGGCCTTGGCCTTGAGCAGCACGCGTAGAAGATCTGCGAGGGCCGGATTGACCTGAAGCTTTTCGCGGGATCGATCCACCTTGGGATAGTCGTCCGGCCCATAACTTGCCGCGCGATCGACGGCAGCGAGAATGCCATCAGCGATCTCACCCTTGCGCGCCTCGCGAAGGAGCAGCCGGGAGCGGCCCAGCTCCTTGATGTTCCTGGGCTTCGTTGAGGCAAGCTCCACCAACGCATCGTCCTTGAAGATACGGCTGCGCGGCACGTTTCTTGTCTGAGCGAAGCTTTCCCGGAATTCCGCGAGCTCCTTGATGAAGGCCATGAACTTTCCCGAGTTCGTGCGTGTCTTCACGCGCTTCCACGCCTCAGAGGGCGTGATTTCGTATGTTGCGGGGTCCGTGAGGATCGCCAATTCCTCCTGAACCCAACGCGCGCGGTCGGTGCGCTCCAGTTCTGCTGCAAGAAATTCATAAATCTCGCGCAGATGCGTCACGTCTCCGATGGCGTATTTCTTTTGCGCATCTGTCAGGGGCCGACGCGACCAATCGGTGAAGCGAGAGGACTTGTCGAGGCCCTCTTTCGCGATCTTCCTCACGAGGGTCTCGTAGCCCACCTGTTCCCCAAAGCCGCAAACCATTGCCGCGACTTGCGTGTCAAAGAGCGGCTCGGGGAAGACGCCGTGCTCAAGGAAAAAGATCTCGAGATCCTGGCGTGCGGCATGGAAGACCTTCACGACGCTTTGGTCCCTGAAAAGCTCGAGCATCGGCTCAAGCGAGAGCCCGTCAGCCAGAGGGTCCACGAGGACCGCGGCATTCTCTGCCGCGGGATGCGCCATCTGCACAAGGCAAAGCTTGGAGTAGTACGTCCTCTCGCGGAGAAACTCCGTGTCTACAGTCACATAAGGCTGGGCCTTTGCGTCAGCGCAAAAGGCTGCGAGTTCGTCCGTCGTCGTGATGGTCTTCATCGGCGGGCTGTGCTTTCTCTCATTATTCCCGGCGGGTCGTGGGCTTCTACGCGTGCGGCGCGGCAAAGGGAAGAGATCAGAGCGTGGCGTTGATCTCTAAGGGTGTCCGGTCACCGGCCGCAAATCGGCGCAGCACTGCCGGATAAAGGATATGCTCCTGTTCAAGCACGCGCGCGGCAAGGGTTTCAGGTGTGTCATCGGCCCTGACAGAGACCCGCGCCTGTCCCAGAATTGGGCCATCGTCGAGCTCCGCCGTCACCTCATGAACGGTGCAGCCGTGCTCGGCATCTCCCGCGTCCAACGCGCGCGCGTGGGTGTGAAGACCACGGTACTTGGGCAGGAGCGAGGGGTGGATGTTAAGCATCCGCCCGGCCCAAGCGCTTGTGAACCCTGATGTGAGGACGCGCATGAAGCCTGCAAGGCAGATGATGTCAGGCCGATAGGGCGTGATGCGGGCGGTGATCGCCTCTTCGAAACTTTCGCGGTCATCAAAGCTCTTATGGCTCAGCGCCTCCGTTGGCACGCCGACAGCGCGGGCTTTGGCCAGCACCCCAGCTTCAGGATCGTTGGCGAAAACGAGGCAGGGCCGCGCGGGATGATCCCCGGTCATGGATGCCAAAAGTGCTGCTGCGTTAGACCCCCCACCCGATGCGAAGATCGCGACGCGTCGGCTCAAAGGAGTGCCCCGGTGTAACGCACACCTTCTCCCTCAGTGACCTTGCCGATGTGGAATACGGTCTCACCAGCGGCCTTAAGAGCTTCTGTCGCGGCCGCAGGATCGGACGTGGCGACGACCATACCGATGCCCGCGTTGAAGGTCTTCAGGAGTTCTGCTTCTGCTAGGCCACCTGTCTGGGCCAACCAGCGAAAGACGGCTGGGAGTTCCCAGGACCCAAGGTCAATCTCTGCACCAAGGCCTTCGGGCAGAACGCGTGGGACATTCTCGGTCAGCCCTCCGCCTGTGATGTGGGCGAGCGCGGTTATGGGCGCTGCGTCCATGGCGGCAAGGGCGGGTTTCACGTAGAGCCGCGTGGGGGCGAGGAGGACGTCTCCCAGAGCGCCATCCGCCCAGGGACACGGGGCGTCCCATGCGAGGCCGCCCAGGTCGACGATCTTGCGCACAAGCGAGTAGCCATTGGAGTGGATGCCGTCAGAGGCCAAACCCAAAAGCACGTCGCCTGCTTCAACACCTTGCGGGAGGCTCTCGCCCCGCTCCATGGCACCGACAGCAAACCCGGCAAGGTCATAGTCCCCAGCGGCATACATGCCGGGCATCTCGGCCGTCTCGCCACCGATCAGGGCGCAGCCGGCCCGCACGCAGCCCTCAGCGATCCCCTCCACAACCGTCGCCGCCGCATCGACGTTGAGGGCGCCGGTTGCAAAGTAGTCGAGGAAAAAGAGGGGCTCAGCCCCCTGACAGACCAGACCGGTCAACACGCCACCGTTGGCATCGATCTAGTGGCCATGTGCGTGAACGATCTGGTCTGTCAGGGGGCTGAGCCCCTCT
>JBCBME010000349.1:0-3193 GCA_039822945.1 Pseudomonadota bacterium | reverse complement strand
CTGGAAATCGAACTTCCTCATCAATCTGGGCTACGCCGACGAAAGCGCGCTCTTTCAGAAACTGCCGCGCTTCGGCTTTGATGACGTCTGCGAGGTGATCTGAGCGATGGCCGTCACCATGAAGACAGAGGTGAAGCTGAGGGTGGCCGCGCAGGGCACAAGCCACAGCCGCACCGATATCCGCGTGCGTGACCTCAGCTTTGCCATCGACGAACCCACCGAGCGTGGCGGCACCAATACCGGCCCCACCCCCACCGACACCGTGCTCGCCGCCCTTGCAGGCTGCACGAACGTGATCGGCAACAAATGCGCCGCCAAGCTCGGCATCGATATCGGGCATCTCAATGTCGATATCGTCTGCCAGTTCGACCGCCGCGGCGTCACCCTGGAGGAGGAGATCGATGTCCCCTTCACCCGCCTCACGCAGACCGTCACAGCCGACGGTCCCGCCACAGATGAAGAGCTGCAGAAAGTAGCCGCCGAGACCGAGAAATTCTGCCCCCTCGCCAAACTCTTTCAAGGGGCAGGCACCGAGGTCATCACAACTTGGCAGAGGGCCTGAACGCCCCGCCGCATCAAAAGGGAGGACGACAATGCTATCCAAACTGACCCGCCGCGCCGCACTGGCCGTGGCCCTCGCCGCCGCCGCCGTTCCGGCCGCCGCAACTGAGACGATCAAGGCCGTCGTGATCGATGGCTACCCGGCCCGCGCGCTCTGGGTGAAGGAATTCACGGAGTTCTTCATCCCCGAAGTCGACAAGCGTCTGGCCATGTCCGGCAATTACGAGATGGACTGGCAGGAGAGCTACGGCGGCTCCATCGTGAAGCCCAAGGGCGTGCTCGAAGGCGTCCAGCTCGGCCTCGGCGATATCGGCATCGTCACGACGATCTTCCACAACTCGAAACTGCCCTCGCAGGCGCTTTCGGCCGTCACGCCGTTTGTCGCCGCCGACGCGCGCGCCGTGGCCAAGGCCATCGACGAGATCGCCAAAGAATATCCCACGATGCAAAACGAGTTCGCCGCGCAAAACCAGGTCTACCTGGCCACCGGCGTCGTGCTCGACACCTACCAGGTCTTCGGGAAAGAGCCGGTGAACTCGCTTGCTGATCTCGAGGGCAAGAAGATCGCCGGCGCCGGCATGAACCTGCGCTATCTTGAGGGGATCGAGGGGGCCGCTGGCGTCCGCGGCGGCCTCACGGATTTCTACAACATGCTCCAGACCGGGCTTGTCGATGACGCGATGCTCTGGCCCGAAGCCGCCAAGACCTTCAAGATCGCCGAAGTTGCGCCCTACATGCTGCGCGCGGATCTCGGCGCGGTGAACTCGAAGACCATCACCGTCAACAAGGACTACTGGGAAGGCCTGCCCGAAGAGGTGCAGGGCGTCCTGCTGGAGGTGGCCGTGCTCTATCGTGACCACGTCGCAGGCATCGCCATGGACCGTGCGGAGGCCTCCCGTCAGGCCTTTATCGAGGGCGGCGGCTCCGTGGTGGAGATGAGCGCAGAGGCACGCGCCGACTGGGCCAACTCCATGCCCAACATCGCGCAGGAATGGGCCGCAGGGCTTGATGCTAAGGGCGAGCCGGGCACCGAGATGCTCAACGCCTATCTCGCCAAGCTCAAGGACGCGGGCTACACCCCCGTCCGCGACTGGACGGCCCCGGCCACCAACTGACGCGCAAAACCAGTGCTCACCGGTCTTATGAATGTGGCCACGCGGCTGACAAGCGGCGTGGCCATGGCCGCCAACGCGGTGGGCACGCTCGTCGTTCTCGGGCTGGTGGCGATCGTCAATTACGATGCCGCCGCCCGTAACTTCTTCAACGCGCCGTTCCTTGGCGCGGTGGAGGTGGTGCAGTTCTCGATGGTGCTCATCGTCTTTCTGCAGCTGCCGGATGTCTGCCGGGTCAACCGCCTGACCCGCTCGGACGGCTTCCTCCTCCTTCTCGGAAATCGCTATCCGCGAGCCTCCGCCACGATCCGGCGGGGCATCAACACGATCTCGGCGATCTTCATGACGCTCATCGCCATCACGATCTGGCCTGAATTCACCAAGATGCTCGAGACGCGCGATTTCTTCGGCGTGCCGGGCGTCTTCACCGCGCCCTGGTGGCCGGTCAAACTCACGATCTTCCTGAGTGCCGCGCTCTGTGCCGCGATCTTTGCGCTCAAGGTTCTGCGCGGCCGCGAAGATATATCCACGTCGGCCGCAGGAGACGCTCCATGACCCCCGTCGAAATCGGCGCGATCTCTGTCCTCGCCATCGTCGTGCTCGTCTATATCGGGGTCTACATCCCCATCGCGCTGGGCGTCGTCAGCTTCGTGTCGATCTGGCTCATGCGGGACAATTTCGATCTCGCCATGAACCTTTTGAAGATCGCCGTGGGCGACAGCGTGATGGAGTACACCTTCGCCACCGTCCCGCTCTTCACGTTCATGGGGCTGATCGTCTCAAAGGCCGGGCTCGGCGCAGACATCTACGAGGTCATGAATTCCGGCTTCAAAAAGGTGAAGGGCGGGATCGGCATGGCCACCGTGGGGGCGAATGCCGTCTTTGCGGCGGTGACGGGCTCCTCCATCGCCTCGGCCTCCGTCTTTTCCAAGGTCTCGGTGCCGCAGATGCTGAGCTATGACTACAACCCGCGCTTTGCCGTGGGGGTGGTGGCAGGCTCCTCTGTTCTCGGGATGATCATCCCGCCCTCTGCCATGCTCATCATCTACTCCTTCGTGGCCGAGCAATCGGTGGGGGAGATGTTTCTCGCAGGCGTCGTGCCGGGCCTCATGCTCGCCGTGGCCTACGTGATCGCGATCTGGGCCATGGGTCGCTTTGCCCCCAACTATGTGGGCGGCCGCAAAAGCGAGGATCTCGAGTGGATGTCGATGGGCGAGATCGCCTCAAAGACGCTGCCCACCGTCAGCCTCATCGTCGTCGTCCTTGGCGGGATCTACCAGGGCTGGCTCTCCCCGGTGGAGGCAGGGGCCGCGGGTGCCTTCCTCGGGATCATCATCGCCGTGGCGCGCGGCAAGCTCACGCTCAAAGCGTTCTGGGAGACCCTGCTCGAGACCGGCCACATCACCGCGGCGATCCTCTTTCTCATCACCGCGGCCTCGATTTATGCGCGGATTGATCGAGCACATCGGCGAGCTGGTTGGGCAGCCCTGCAAGGCCCAGCATCCGCGAATAAATCGAGG
>JBCBME010000348.1:0-3204 GCA_039822945.1 Pseudomonadota bacterium | reverse complement strand
TCGACTTGGTTAGCGGCATATCGAGCAAGAGAAGCTGGGAGAGTGTCGCAAGGCTCGCTAGCAGCGCCACGATCAAGGGCCCGAGGCCTGCCGCTTCTAACGCGAGCTCTGAGGAAAGCGTGGCGCTTTCGATCCATGGAGAGAGCAGGATCACGGGCTCGACGCCCGTGCGCCATGCAACCCAGGCGAGCCCCGTCGTGAGCGCCATGAGAACCGTGCTCACCCAGATGATGGCCGTCTCGGTCATCACGCTGCGCCCGAAAAAGCCAAATGCCGCCGCAATGAGCGGAAGGATAAGGATCATCAACGCCATGGGCGTGGGCTCCGTGTATCGCCAAAGCGAAGGTCGTGGTGGCGCACTCAGCTGTCTCCGTCGGCCATGGCGTCGCGGGCCAGGCCCATGGCACGCGTCATGGCAGGCGCGCCGGCAAAGATCGACATCTGAACGAGTGTTTCCACGATTTCTTGATCGGTGGCACCGGCCTCGCGCGCATGGCGCACGGTGGCCTTGATTTGCTCATCTGCTTGCGCGCCAAGAACAGTGAGCGCAGCCAATGTTAGCAGAAGCCGCGTTTTGGCGTCGAGCCCGTTCGGGTTCAGCGTCTTGCCGAAAAACATCTCCAGCATGTCTTGAGGCATGGTGTTGGGCATCGCGCCAATCCAGGAGCTCGCCGCCTTTGCCCAATCCTCGGATGCTTTCTGCATCGCCTCTATGAGGGATTTATCCATGCCTGCCTCATGCCCCGCCCCGCGTCGTCGCGGCGTGAAGGGAAATCTAGGCCACACTGGCCCCCGCGTCGATAGTGTGTCGCAGGTCGCGGGTCAGATCGTTGCAATCCCGCGCGCGCGGCACGCCTCGAGCGTGGCTGCCGCATCAAGGGTCTGCGTCCCGCGTGGAAGCTCGCGCGAGATCGTATAGGCGGCCTCTGCCCCCCAAACGAGGCCAGGCTCGCCGAGATTGGTGCGGACATGGCGCGCAAACCCCAAACCGCGGATGACCGCGTATTGCGCGGCAGCGCAGTCGGTGAAATCGCGCAGATCCCCGGGGCCCCGCGCACCGGACATGGAGACGGTGAAACTCACCAGATCATCGGCAAGCAGCGTCGTGACCACAGGGGAATACGAGGGCGCGAAGGCGTCCGGATCAGTGGGCACGGTCTCTTCCGCACAGGCCGCGAGAAAGAGGAGCCCTGCATAAAGCGCGGGCCTAGCGCGCACGCAGGAGCCGCCCGACGCTGGTGTCATCCGCGATCTCGGCTGTGCCCACAGCGCAGTAGCTCGAGGCATTCTGCGGATCTGCGCCCCGTGCCGAGAGGTAAGCCGCCGCCTCAGCCTTCAGGTTTTCTTTCGCAATCGGGTCATCGACAAAGGCGTCGATCTCATCTTCGCTAAACCCCGCCGCTTGCGCTGCGGCCAGAAGCTGATTGCGCAAATTGTAAACGCGGATCACGCGCGGCACGATCGTTTCGCACTGGCGGCGGATCACATCGCCCACCGCCGCCGCGAGAAGACCTTCGCGCACTTCGGCCACGTCATTGGGGCTACGCGCCTGAAGCGGCGCACCAAGAGGCGCTAGGAGCATGGCAGTCACGAGGATCGCGCGCAGCATCATTGATCTGTCTCCATTGGATGTGCCGCCGGCACCAGAAGGGCCCCAATCGCGCTCTCGGCCATGATCTCAGCATCGGCCGCCGCGCAAATGCGCCCCTCATCGGGCGCATCAAGACCGTGACGCGCGACAAAGGCCGCCTGCCGGGCGCCGACGCCAGCTTCGATCCCGCTGAGCTCGAAAACCGCATTCCCTTCGATACCGTCCCCTTCAAGCTGGGACAAAAGAGCGTTGGAGGCCTGAACTGAGGCCACGAGATCCACGTCGATGCGGGAACAAAATTCTGCGAGCCGCTCGGCGGTTGAGGCCGCGAAAATCGCGTCGAGATAATACTCGGGTGCGGCAGTATCCGCGGCCAGGGGCGCGGCACAGGCCATCGCGGCGCATGTGGCGGCAAGTCTGCCCATCAGCATCGGTCGGTCCTTTTCACAGCCAGAGCCTTTCGTTGATCATCACATGGCGCAGGGCGCGCGTGATATTCAATATCAAAGCCCGTTAGACGTCGCGTGGCGCAGCTTTCTGCCGTGGATCGCACCCGCCTCACCCCTTTTTACGCGCAAGCCAAAGCCGCAGCGACACGATCATCGCCCACAAAAACGCAGCAAGCGCAAAGAGGTCAAAGAGGATCGCGTATTCGCCCGGTAGCCCGAACTGGGGGGCCAGCCATTGCGCCACGAGCCAAAGTCCCATCGCCGAAACAAGCACGATGGCCACCGTCCGGCCGGTTCGGGCCCGTTGCAGCTCTGCCTCGGTGAGTTTCTTGGCCATGGGACCCCTCCCCCAAAAAGCAAAGGCGCGCCCGGCTGCGAGCGCGCCTCAGGTGATCTCGATGCGATCTAGTAGACGTCGCCGTCCTCAACGCGCTTCGAAAACTCGGTCTCGCCGCCCTCGGCGAGGATCTTGGCCTGAGCCACCCAGTTGTCGCGCGTCACGCGGCCCTTGAAGCCCTCGAGGTTCTGGTCGACCCAGGCAACCTCATCCGGAGTCCATGCCGCGATCTGATCAAAGTGGTAGAAGCCCAGAGTGTTGCAGAGCTTTTCGAGCTTGGGCCCGATGCCCTTGATCTCCTTGAGGTTGTCGGCGCCGCCCTCGCGAGCCGCGGTCAGCGCCTCGGGCCGGGTGCCTTCGCCTTCCGCGGCGGGCGCAGCGGCAGGCGCCGGAGCGGGAGCAGGCGCGGGTTCAGGTGCTGGTGCTGGGGCCGCAGCCTCAGGTTCGGGCGCCGGGGCCTCGGGAGCCGGAGCAGGAGCAGGTGCCGGGGCCGCTGCTGGAGCGGCAGGCTTTGTTGCAGCGCCAGGGGCTTGAACCTGATCAAGAGGCGTCAGCTCGCGGCAGAAAACATAGAGAAAGAGCAGCCCGAGGACGACGAACACCAGCACGCCGAGAAAGATGCTCTGCGTCCACAGATATCCCGCAAAGATGCGGAAAACGATGGTCGCCAGCGCGGCAATCAGCCCCGCCATCGCAAATGAGCCGATGGTGCAATCCACGCCGCTAGAGGATGACTTCATGACACAGGAACTCCCCAGATTTTCTTGTTTCGCGCCCATTTGGCATGAGCGGGCCGCATCCGTGAAGGAATATTTGTCTCCATGAAG
>JBCBME010000347.1:0-3230 GCA_039822945.1 Pseudomonadota bacterium | reverse complement strand
CATCGGCCCCGATCTCGATCTCATCCCGGAAGGCCCCACGATCTCTGAAGGGCAGGACGTGGACCTCCAGCTCGACCGCGCCCGCGCGCTGCGGCCTGACATCACGGTTTGCGGTCTGGGTCTCGCCAACCCGCTCGAGGCCGAAGGGCTCACCACCAAATGGGCGATCGAGCTCGTCTTCACGCCGGTGCATTTCTACGAACAGGCGGGCGATCTCGCCGCGCTCTTTGCACGGCCGATCCGGCGCAAGGCGCTCATCCGCTCGATGCATCCCAACCAGAGGTTGGAGGCGGCAGAATGAAAAGGTTCGTACCGAGCGTCCGGCGGATCCGCGCCATGCCTGACCTTCCCCCCGGGCGGGCCTATTGGGAAGAGCTCTCCGTGCGCCGCCTTGCCGGGGCCGTCGCGAAGAAGGGGAAGGCCGCGCTTTGCCCCACCGCGCTGCCGCAATCGGGCCTCGCGCTCGCGCTCTTTCGGGGCAACCCATGAAGCTGAGCGTCTGGACATATGAGGGCCCACCCCATGTCGGCGCCATGCGTGTGGCAACCGGCATGAAGGGGCTGCATTACGTGCTTCATGCCCCCCAGGGCGACACCTACGCCGATCTGCTCTTTACGATGATTGAGCGGCGCGACCACCGCCCGCCGGTCACCTACACCACGTTCCAGGCCCGCGATCTCGGCGCGGATACGGCGCATCTCTTCAAGGATGCCTGCGCCGACGCCGTCGCGCGCTTTCAGCCGGAGGCGATCATCGTCGGCGCCTCCTGCACCGCAGAGCTCATTCAGGATGATCCCGGCGGTCTGGCAGAGACGATGGATCTCGGCATCCCCGTCATCCCGCTCGAGCTGCCGTCTTATTCCCGCAAGGAGAACTACGGCGCGGACGAGACGTTCTTTCAGATCGTGCGCCATCTCTGCGCGCCTGTCGAAAAGACCGAGGAGATCACCTGCAATCTCATCGGGCCCACGGCGCTTGGCTTCCGGCATCGCGACGACGTCGAAGAGCTCACGCGCCTGCTCTGGGAGATGGGGATCGGGGTCAATGTCGTGGCGCCGCTCAATGCCACGCCCACCGATCTCACCTGGCTCGGGGCCGCACACTTTAACGTGCTGATGTATCCCGAGACGGGCGAGGCGGCCTGCCGCTGGATGGAACGCGATCTCGGCATCCCGTTCACCAAGACCGTGCCCATCGGGGTCAACGCGACGCGCGAGTTCATCGCGGAGGTGCAAGCGCTGACCGGGACACCCCACGCCCCGGATGAAAGCCGCCTGCGGCTGCCATGGTGGTCGTCGTCAGTGGATTCCAATTACCTCACTGGCAAGCGCGTCTTCATCTTTGGCGATGGCACCCATGTGCGTGCCTCGGCCCGCATCGCAGCCGAGGAGATGGGTTTCGAGGTCGTCGGCATCGGCTGCTACAACCGGGAGATGGCCCGCGACATCCGCGCGCTCGCCAAGGAGATGGATGTCCCCTGTTTCATCACCGAGGACTACCTCGAGGTAGAGCAGGCCTGCATGGATCTGGCGCCCGAGATGATCCTCGGCACCCAGATGGAGCGCCATATCGGCAAGCGTCTGGGCATTCCCTGCGCTGTCATCTCCTCTCCCGTCCACGTTCAGGATTTCCCGGCCCGGTACTCGCCCATGATGGGGTTTGAAGGGGCGAACGTGATCTTTGACACGTGGGTCCACCCGCTTGTGATGGGTCTCGAAGAGCACCTGCTTCACATGTTCCGCGAGGACTTTGAGTTCCACGACGGCAATGGCGCGTCCCATCATGGCCACGCAGCCGAGATGCGTCAGACGGAGGCGCTCGGGGCCGAGGCCGGACCCTCCGGGGGAAGTATTTCCGGACAGGTGAATGAGGGGGCTGAAATCCCCGAGGTTCAGCCGGATGGATCTGTTGTCTGGCTCCCAGCGGCGGAGAAAGAGCTCAAGAAGATCCCGTTCTTCGTGCGCGGCAAGGCCAAGCGCAACACGGAGGCCTATGCCGAGATGCAGGGCTTGGGCGAGATCTCTGTCGACACGCTCTACGAGGCCAAGGCTCACTATGCGCGATAGCATCGATCAGAGCTACCGCGTCGTCATCGTGACGCTTGACCACCACGCTGCGGGCCCTGCCGCGCGGGCGCTGCCTGCGCTCGAGCGCGATTTTCCGGGGCTTGAGATCAGCGTCCATGCGGCGGCGACCTGGGGCGAGGACCCGGAGGCGCTGGCAGAGACGAAGCACGCGGTGGCTGAGGCCAACCTCGTTGTGGCAAACCTCCTCTTTCTCGAAGAGCATGTGGAGGCGATTGCCGCCGATCTCGCCGCTCGCCGGCCCGAGCTTGATGCGCTCGTGGGCGTCGTGGCCGACGAAAAGATCGTCAACATGACCCGCATGGGCGATCTCGATATGTCGGCGCCCACCTCCACCGCGATGGAGCTCTTGAAAAAGCTTCGGCCCAAAAGGGGCGCGAAGTCGAGCGGTGAGGGGCAGATGAAGATGCTGCGCCGCTTGCCCAAGATCCTGAAGTTCATCCCCGGCAAGGCGCAGGACTTGCGCGCGTATTTCCTGTCCATGCAGTACTGGCTGGGCGGGTCGGACGATAATGTGCGCGAGATGATCCGCTTTCTCGTGGATCGCTATTCCTGGCATCGTTTTGCGCCGATCCAGGCGGCGGCCCCCGTCGATTACCCGGATGTGGCACTCTATCACCCGGATCTGCCGGGCCTTGGCATCACGACGGAGCTCGCGGATCTGCCCCGTGTTGAGGCGCCGGTGGCCACGGTGGGGCTTCTTATGCTGCGCTCCTACGTCCTAGCCTCTGACACCGCGCATTATGCTGCCGTCATCCGCGCGCTCGAGGCGCGGTCCATCCGCGTGATCCCGGCCTTTGCGGGTGGGCTCGATGGGCGTCCTGCGATGGATGCCTATTTCGATGGCGTAGACGCGCTCGTCTCGCTCACAGGTTTCAGCCTTGTGGGTGGGCCTGCCTACAATGACAGTGACGCCGCCGTTGCCGCGCTCAAGGCGCTCGATGTGCCCTACATCGCCGCACACCCGCTCGAGTTTCAGACGCTCGAGCAGTGGGATGCCTCGCCGCAGGGTCTGGGCCCCGTGGAGACGACGATGCTTATCGCGCTCCCTGAGATTGACGGTGCCACGAACCCCACTGTCTTTGCGGGCCGTCACGAGGCCAACCCAGCCGACCCCCACAGCCGCGCCATGGCGCCCTGTGAGGA
>JBCBME010000346.1:0-3238 GCA_039822945.1 Pseudomonadota bacterium | reverse complement strand
CGGTGGGCGGGCAGGCAGTGCATGAAGAGCGCGTCGTCCTTGGCGTGGGCCATGAGCGCCTCGTTCACCTGGTAGGGGCGGAGCTGATTGTGGCGGCGCTCTTTCGTGGTCTGGCTGTCATGCATGGAGACCCATGTGTCAGCGACGACGAGGTCCGCCCCGGTGACGGCTGCGACGGGATCGCGGATGAGCTCCACCTGCGCGCCTTTGCTGCGCGCCTCCTCCAGGAAGACGGCCTCGGGATCGAGCGTCTCGGGGCCCGAGACCACCATGTCAAAGCCGAACTGCCCGGCGGCGTGGAGGAAGGAGGCGCAGACATTGTTGCCGTCCCCCATCCAGGCCACGCGGCGGCCTGCGATGGGGCCGCGATGCTCCTCATAGGTCATGACGTCGGCCATGATCTGGCAGGGATGCGTGCGGTTCGTGAGCCCGTTGATGACGGGCACGGTGGCGTGTTCCGCAAGCTCAAGGAGTGTCGTCTCCTCAAAGGTGCGGATCATGATCATATCCACGTAGCGGGAGAGGACGCGCGCGGTGTCGGCGATCGTCTCCCCGTGGCCGAGCTGCATGTCGCCGCCGGACAACAGCATCGTCTCCCCGCCCATCTGGCGCACGCCCACGTCAAAGCTCACGCGGGTGCGGGTGGAGGGCTTTTCAAAGATGAGTGCCACGATGCGGTTTTTCAGCGGCGCCTCGGCGTCTGGCGTGCCCTTGGGCTGGCCGGCGCGGGCGTCTTTCATGGCGCGGGCGGTGTCGATCATGGCACGCAGGTCGGCGGGGTCGGTTTTGTGGATGTCGAGGAAGTGGTTCATCTTGGTGCTTCTGGATGGGCCGGAGCCGGGGGTTTTGCACCCGTCGCCATTATCGCTCGGACCAATGGCGCGTCAATGGCGACCCCCGCAGAGTTATTAGGGAAAGATGAAGGTCAGGCGTGGCGCATCACCTGGACCGGGTCGCCGTCTTCGCAGGGGCGGATGGCGACCGGGGTGAAGCCTGCGCGCGCGTAGGCGGCGATGGCGCGCGTGTTTGCCGGGTCGGGATCGGTGAGGATGACGGGGAAATCGCGACGGAGCTCCGCGATGCGCGCCGCGATATAGCCCGCCCCGTGGCCCTGCCCCAGAAAGGCCGGGTTGCCGAGGAAGGTGTCGATGGCGCGTGCTTCGGCGTGTTCGACTGCGTATTGCGGCGCGTCGAAAGCGTGGGCGTTATAGTCCTGAATGAAGGCGAAGGGTGTGCCGTCGTGGCAGGCGAGGCGCATGTCGACGCGGTCTTCGCCCATGTCCTCTTCCACGAGGCGGGCCTCGGTGGCGCTGTCGCCCCACCAGCCCTCGATATGGTCTTCCTCGAGCCAGACTTTGAACATGGGCAGGTCGGCACGGGTCATGGCCCGGAAGCTATAGGCGGTCATGGGCTTTCGCCCTTGAGCGCGGCTGCTGCGCGGTCGAGGCGGGCCAGCGCCTCATCGATGTCGGCATCGGGGATGTTGAGCGCGGGCAAAAGGCGCATGGTGTTGTCCCCTGCCCCCACGGTGAGCAGCTCTTCGGCGAGGCAGGCGGCCCCCACCTCCGCCACGGGCGCTTTGCATTTCAGGCCGAGCATAAGCCCCTCTCCTTTGACGTATTCAAAGACTTCGGGGTGCGCGGCCACGACGCCCTCGAGCCCCTGCCGGAACCGACCAGCCTTGCGCGAGACCTCTGCGAGAAAGTCAGGATCGGAGGTGATTTCCATGACGCGGATGCCCACGGCACAGGCCAGAGGGTTGCCGCCATAGGTGGAGCCGTGGGTGCCCGCGCCCATGCCGGAGGCCGCCTCCTCGGTCGCCAGCACAGCACCAAGGGGGAAGCCGCCACCAATGCCCTTGGCCACCATCATGATGTCGGGCGTCACCCCTGCCCATTCATGGGCAAAGAGGCGGCCCGTACGGGCCATGCCGCATTGCACCTCATCAAGGATGAGGAGGATGCCGTGCGCATCGCAAAGCTCCCTGAGGCCTTGCAGGCATTCCTTGGGAAGCGGGTTGATGCCTCCTTCGCCCTGGATCGGCTCAATGAGGATGGCCGCCGTGGCGTCGGTGATCGCCGCGCGGGTGGCGTCATGATCGCCCCAGGGCAGGTTGACAAAGCCCGGCAGGAGCGGGCCGAAGCCGCGGGTCATCTTGTCAGAGGCCGCCGCCGCGATGCCCGCCGCGGACCGGCCATGGAAGGAGCCCGTGAAGGTGATGATCTCCACCCGCTCGGGCGCGCCTTTCTCGAAGTGGTACTTGCGCGCCATTTTGACGGCGAGCTCACAGCTCTCGGTGCCGGAATTGGTGAAAAAGGCAGTGTCGGCGAAGGTATGCTCCACCAACAGATCGGCGAGGCGCTGCTGGTTCGGGATGCCGTAGAGGTTCGACGTGTGCCAGAGCTTGCCCGCCTGATCGGTGAGCGCCTCCACGAGCTCGGGCGCGGCGTGGCCCAGGCAATTGACCGCGATGCCCGCGCCCAGATCCAGGAAACGTCGCCCATCCGCCTCGATCAGCCAGCTGCCTTCGCCTTTGACGAAGTTCATGGGGGCACGGTTGTAAGTCGGCAGGATCGACGGGATCATGGGCTTAACCTTAGGTTCGTGAGCCTCTTGCCTGCAAAGCTGGAGGCGCGGTGTCAACGGATTTTGGAAACTGGCGGGAGGCGGAGGTGCGGGGCGCGCCAAGGCGGGCCCGCGAAAAGCGAGGTCTATCGACGTCGGAGGGTGCGCATCAGTGCCATGGACGCCCCTCTAGACTGCGGCGGGTCGCTTGTAAATGCGCCGTGTCGCGACTGCCGATTGACACGCCTGGCGCAGGGGCGCACCGCTGGGCCCATGGAGACACGCGCGCAGAATCCGATCCGCTCCGCAGCGTTCATGCTGGCTGCCACGGCGATGTTTGCGGCCTCCATACTCTTTGGAAAGCTCGCGCAGCTGGGCGGCGGTGTGCATCCCTTTCAGGTGAGCCATGCGCGGTTTCTCTTCGCGTTTCTTGCGATCCTTGTGGTGCTGGCGCTGGTGCGGCCGCGCTTTGGGCGCGTGCACTGGGCGCTGCACACGGCGCGCTCCACTTGCGGGTTTCTGGCGGCAACGGCGATCTTTGCCTCGGCGGCGATGATCCCGCTCTCGGACGCCACGGCGCTGTCATTTCTCAGCGGGCTCTTTTCGATGGTGCTGGCGATCTTTCTCTTGCGGGAGCGTGTGGGGCCCTGGCGCTGGAGTGCGGCAGGGCTGG
>JBCBME010000345.1:0-3241 GCA_039822945.1 Pseudomonadota bacterium | reverse complement strand
CCAACTTGTCCGCGAAAGAGCAGTCGCCGGGCGGCCACATCTTGCCAGTTGACGAGCCAGGCGGTCACCCAGGCGCCTTTACAGCTGAACTGCGAGGATTGACGGAACTCCTCAACGAGCCGCAGGGCCGGACCTATCTTAAGACGTGTCCTGATATGGGCCTCAATGGCTTTGACTTTTCTCAACCAGGCTACGCTGCCGAGGTTGCAGTCGTTGAGATTGAAGATCGTCGGCTCCTTCGCTTCCCATCACTTCCGGGTTTTGATCCCGACTGGTTTGAGCGCGGACGGTTTGAAGTGCTCTCTGGCGCAGCTGCCGGGCTCACCGGGACGATCAAGTGGGATCGCATCACTGATGATGGTCGAGAGATTGAGCTTTGGCTTGCGATCCGCGGAGATCTTCAGCCTGGTGACATCGTGCGCATGGAAGCGGGATCTGACGGTACCCTCGAGACCGCCAAGCTGAAGTTCGACAACGTCATCAACTTCCGCGGCTTCCCTTTCATCCCTGGCGAAGACTGGTTGGCCTCTGTGCCGCGTCAGAATGGGTCCAATACAGGCGGGGCCCTCAAGTGAGCCGTTTTGACGTTGTGGCGGCGGCGCGCGCGTGGATCGGTACCCCATACCGGCATCAGGCGAGCGTCTGTGGTGTCGGGGCGGATTGCTTGGGTCTTGTGCGTGGTGTTTGGCGTGAGGTCTCCGGAGACGAGCCGGTCGTGGTGCCCGCCTATACGGCAGATTGGGCTGAGGCCGAGCGCGAAGAGAGGCTTTGGCAGGCTGCACAGAAGTACTTGCGACCGCGGGAGGATGCTTTCCGCCATGGTGATGTCATCCTCTTTCGGATGCGCTCCGGCATGGTGGCCAAACATCTCGGCATCGTTTCTGTAACCGGTGCCACCCCGCGCTTCATCCACGCCTATGAGCGCCATGGTGTGATCGAAAGCCCCTTCAGCGCGCCCTGGCAGCGGCGCGCTGTCACCTTCTTTGAGTTTCCGTAAAGCGAGGTCCCAGTCATGGCGACGCTACTTCTTTCCGCCGCTGGTGCGGCCCTCGGCGGGACGGTGGGCGGCACCCTTTTGGGCGTGTCCTCCGTGGCCATTGGACGCCTCGCAGGCGCGACGCTCGGGCGGGCCATCGACCAGAGGCTCCTGGGACAAGGGGCAAGCGCGGTCGAGACAGGCAAAGTCGAGCGGTTCCGCCTGACGGGCGCGAGCGAAGGCAGCGCGATTGGCCAGATCTATGGTCGGATGCGCGTGGGTGGGCAAGTCATCTGGGCCACCGAGTTTCTCGAGACGTCTTCGACGAGTGGGGGCGGCAAAGGTGGTCCGGCACGACCGCGCACCACGACGTACAGCTATTCTGTCTCCCTCGGTATTGCGCTGTGTGAAGGTGAAATTTCCCAAGTGGCTCGCGTGTGGGCAGATGGCGAGGAGGTTTCTCTAGAGACGCTCAACATGCGTGTTTATCCGGGAAGCGAAACCCAACTGCCTGATCCAAAGATTGCTGCGGTTCAGGGGGCTGAGAACACGCCGGCCTTCCGCGGCACAGCCTATGTGGTGATGGAGGATCTGGCGCTCGAGCCCTTCGGCAATCGCGTGCCGCAGTTCACTTTCGAGGTCGTGCGGCCCGCCCAAAACGGCACGTTGGACGCCCCAAAGGACATGGCCGATGCGGTGCAAGCCGTCGCAATGATGCCAGGTACTGGGGAATACGCCCTCGCAACAACGCCAGTGCACTACGACGCGGGCTACGGCGTCACGGCGAGCGCCAATGTCAACACAGCCTCGGCCCAAACAGACTTTTCCGTTTCGTTGGAAGCTCTTGGTGATCAGCTCCCCAACTGCAAATCAACGTCACTCATCGTGTCTTGGTTTGGCGATGATTTGCGCTGCGGCTCGTGCGCCCTCACGCCGCGGGCTGAGCGTAACGAAGCTGACCCTGCGGATATGCCTTGGCGTGTTTCAGGGATCAGCCGCACGGAGGCCGAACTTGTGCCGCTCGATGGAGATGCCCATCCGATCTATGGCGGCACGCCGACCGACCAATCGGTCACAGAAGCAATTCAGGCCATCCGCGCGAGCGGACAGGAGGTGATGTTCTATCCCTTCATTTTGATGACGCAGGAAGAGGGCAATACGCTACCCAACCCGTATTCTGGGGCCTCGGGCCAGCCTGTGCTGCCATGGCGTGGCCGCATCACGACTTCACTGGCGTCGGGGGTCCCCGGCAGTCCAGACAAGTCTGCCTCCGCTGAAGCTGAAGTGGCTGCTTTCATGGGTAGCGCGCAGGTTGGAGATTTCGCCGTGTCCGGCGAGGACGTAAGCTACACCGGCCCTGCTGACACCGGATACCGGCGCTTCATCCTTCATTACGCACATCTTTGCGCCGCAGCGGGTGGCGTGGATGCGTTCTGCATCGGCTCTGAAATGCGTGGGCTCACAACCATCCGGGGCGCTGGCAACAGCTTCCCTGCGGTGGAGGCGCTTATCACGCTCGCCCAAGAGTGCCGGGCGATCTTAGGAACCGATTGCGACATCAGCTATGCGGCCGACTGGTCTGAGTACTTCGGCTATCAGCCGCAAGATGGAACGGGCGACGTGTTCTTTCACCTCGATCCGCTTTGGGCGTCTCCGGAGATCGATTTCATCGGGATCGACAACTACATGCCGCTTTCGGATTGGCGCGAGGGTTTCGAGCATCTCGATGCTGCCGCGGGTGCCATCTACGATCTCGACTACCTGACGGCCAACGTTCAGGGCGGCGAGGGCTATGACTGGTTTTACCATTCCCAGGATGCGCGAGAGGCGCAGATCCGAACGCCGATTACCGACGGCGCCTACGGAGAGCCCTGGATCTACCGTTACAAGGACATCCGTTCCTGGTGGAGCAATCTGCACTACAACCGCCTGGAAGGTGTACGGTCCGACGATGAGACGGCTTGGCTGCCGGGGCTCAAGCCCATCCGCTTCACGGAGTACGGCTGTGCGGCCATCGACAAGGGCACGAACCAACCCAACAAATTCCTCGATCCCAAATCCTCGGAATCGAGCCTCCCGTATTTCTCGAATGGTCTGCGCGATCCGCTCATCCAGATGCAGTATCTGCGGGCGATGGCGACTTATTGGAATGACGCAGCCAACAATCCGGTCTCCGAGGAATACGGTGCTTCGATGATTGACATGACCCGGGCCCATGTTTGGGCATGGGATGCGCGCCCATACCCGTATTTCCCGGGCCTCACG
>JBCBME010000344.1:0-3246 GCA_039822945.1 Pseudomonadota bacterium | reverse complement strand
CCCTCCGAGGAAGCCGCGTTTCGCAAGATGCTATCCAAGCGGGCAGACCGGGTGCCGGTGTCCCACCTGACGGGCTCAACGGACGGTCGCGTTCTAGCGTGAGCCGGTCGCGCGGGATCTTCAGCACAGCCGCCAGGAGCAACGCGCATCGCGGGCGCCGCCAGGCACATCCGCCAGAACCGCCCGCCCCTCGGCCAGCGCCTCGGTGATGGTCACCCTTCAATCTCCGCGAGCGCGCGCGCCTGCGCTTCGGCCTGAAGCGCGCCGACGATCTCTCCCAAATCGCCCGCCATGACGGCCTCGAGCTTGTAGAGCGTGAGATTGATGCGGTGGTCCGTCATGCGACCCTGGGGGAAGTTGTAGGTGCGGATGCGCTCGCTTCTGTCGCCTGAGCCCACTTGCGCCTTGCGGTCAGCGGAGCGCTCACCATCCACGCGCTGGCGTTCGGCGTCGTAGAGCCGCGTCTTAAGGACCTGCATGGCGATCTCGCGGTTGCGGTGCTGAGACTTCTCGGAGGACGTCACAACAATCCCGGTGGGGATATGGGTGATACGCACGGCGCTGTCGGTGGTGTTGACGTGCTGTCCGCCCGCCCCCGAAGCGCGCATCGTGTCGATGCGGATATCGCCGGGATCGATCTGGATATCGACGTCTTCAGCCTCGGGCAGGACGGCGACAGTAGCGGCTGAAGTGTGGATGCGCCCGCCGCTCTCTGTCGTCGGGACGCGCTGCACGCGGTGCACGCCGCTTTCGTATTTCAGCTTTGCAAACACGCCCTCACCTTGGACGTGGGCCACGACTTCCTTGATCCCGCCGAGCTCGGTCGCCTGCTCCTCGACGATGTCGAATTTCCACCCCTCTGCTTCCGCAAAGCGCTGATACATGCGCAGGAGGTCACCGGCGAAAAGCGACGCCTCATCTCCGCCGGTGCCCGGACGGATCTCGATCATAGCGGGGCGCGCATCCGCTGCATCTTTGGGCAAAAGCGCAATTCTTAGCGCTTGCTCGAGCTCCGGGAGCTGTTGGCGCAAGAGGGGCAGCTCGTCCTCAGCAAGCTCTTTCATGTCGGGATCGGCGAGCATTTCCTCGGCTTCGGCGATGTCGGCCTCCACCTGTTCATAGGCGCGGATCTGTTCAACGACGGGCTTTAACTCCGCGTATTCCTTGGCAAGTTTTGCGATGTCGCCTTCGCCTGTGGCCATGGAGGCCTCCAGAAATTCGAAGCGCTGAATGATTTGGAGAAGCGTGTCGCGGGGCAGCATGGGCCTCAGGTGCGCCAAGCTGTCGCTGTGGTCAAGGGGCCTGCGGTGGTAGCCTTGGGCATGCGTATCCTTCTTATGTCCCTTACCCTCCTTGCCAGTGCCTCTCAGGCCCAAGTGAAGGCGCCTGATTGCTGGTGCCGCGGATCCAGTGGCGAGCGCTTTGAAATGGGCGACGTCACCTGCTTCACCATCTCTGGCCGCACGTTTACGGCGCAGTGCCAGATGAGCCTGAATACAATGATGTGGCGGGAACTGAGCGAGGGCTGCCTGAGCTCTTAATTCAGAGCGGCAAGCCAGCCTTCAATGCGGCGTCGATTAACGCCGAGATCGCTTGAGCCATAAACGAGATGGCTCGAGACGTGGACGTTGCCGTCCTCGCTCCAGACATGGGTGATATCCGGAAAGCCCCAGATGAGCGAGCGGGAGGCATAGACACCCTCGGCCAGCTTGCGGGTACGTGGCTCCGCAGCGATCTGCGCCTCAAGCGCGCCAAGGTCCACCTCGGCAGCGGGGCGCACCGTGTAAAAGCCGCCGCGCTTGGGATAGTCCCCCACCTCGGCCGCGGCTGGCCGGCCGGGCCCGCTTTCGGCGGTGACGGGGACGAAGTGAAAAAATGCCATGATGGATCCCAGGATAACGAAGAGAAGGAGCGCGCGCCGCATCGCTCAGCGATATGGGACACCGGGCAGGATCGACAACATCTCGAACGCGAGATTTGCCCCCACGAGCGCCGTGTTCCCGGAGGGATCATAGGGGGGCGAGACCTCCACGAGATCGCATCCCACGATGTTGAGGCCTCGAAGGCCACGGATGAACTCCATGGCCTGCCACGTGGTGAGCCCGCCGATTTCGGGCGTGCCGGTACCGGGGGCGAAGGCGGGATCGAGGCTGTCGATATCGTAGGTGAAGTAGGTGGGATGATCGCCGATCTGATCTTTGATCTCAGCGGCCAGCGGCGCGAGGCTCTTGCCCCAGATCTCGGGCGCAAGCGTCATCTGAAAGCCCCAGCCCTGCGGCTCACTAAAGTCTTCGGCAGTATAGCCCGTGCCCCGCAGGCCCACCTGAAAGACCTTTTCGGGTACGATCAGCCCCTCTTCATAGGCGCGGCGAAACACGGTGCCGTGGGTTTCGCGTTCACCAAACATCTCGTCATTGACGTCAGCATGGGCATCGACATGGACGAGCGCGACAGGCCCGTGCTTGCGCGCGATCGCCCGGAGCACGGGCAGCGTCAGCGTGTGATCCCCGCCCAGCGCGAAAGGGATCACGTCGTGGGTGAGAAGATCGTCGTAATAGTCTGAAATGATGCGGATCGTGTCGCTCAGGGAAAACGTGTTGATCGCGATATCACCCAAATCGCCACATTCGAGCCCATCAAAGGGCGCGGCCCCGGTCTGGATGTTGTAAGGCCGGATCATCGCGCTTTCCTGGCGGAGCTGCTTTGGCCCAAACCTCGTGCCGGAGCGCCAGGATGTGCCGATATCCATCGGGATCCCCAGAAAGGCAACATCGAGGTCGGTGGCGGTTTCACACGCAGGCAGACGCATGAAGGTTTGCAGCCCCGCAAAGCGCGCGAGGTCGTTGCCGGAGACAGGTTGGCTGGGCATGGGGATGTGGCGCCTTCGGGTTTGAGTATTTTTGGAAAGGTGAAGCGGGGGATTTGGCGTTAAGTGCGCCCTTCGCGCTGGCGGAGGTTCCAGCAGTAGAGGCAGGCGAGTTCCATCGCGACATGGGCCCCTGCGATGGCGGTGGCGTTCCCAGCGTCATAGGGCGGCGAGACCTCGACGACGTCCCCACCCACCATGTTGATGCCGCGGAGCGCCCGCAGCATCGAGAGCGCCTGCGCGGAAGAGAGCCCGCCCGAGACCGGCGTACCTGTCCCCGGCGCAAAGGCGGGATCGAGACAGTCGATATCAAACGTGAGATATGTGGGTCTATCCCCCAGTATCTCCTTGATTTTCGCAACAGTCGCCTGCCAGCCCTC
>JBCBME010000343.1:0-3259 GCA_039822945.1 Pseudomonadota bacterium | reverse complement strand
CTTCGATCTCGATCACGCCCTGATCGCGGGCCCAGGCCTCTCCAAGGTGGTCCGTGTCATTGGCGCCGGAATCCTGCGCGAGGAGCTCTGCGGCGAGCGCTTCGGCGGCGAGCGCGTAGCTGCGCGCCTGATCAGAACGCAGCATGAGCTCATAGCGGCTCAGCCCCTCTTGTCCGTCGCGCAAAAGAGTGACGCCGATGGCCGCCACGACCGAAATCACGACGACCGCGTTAAGGAGCACGGCCCCCCTGTCGGAGCGCGGCTGGGAGGCGCGGCGCACGCTCATGGATAAGCCACCACGCGGCGGATCGGGCCCCAGCGGTCGGTCTCGAATGTAACGGCGATGCCCTCAGGCAGGGCTTTCAGACCCGCATCGTCCGTGAGCGGCCAGCGGCTTTGCCAGCTGCCCTCGCTCAGCACCGCGAATTCGATGGCCCGGATCTCTGCGCCGAGCGCGGCGAGGCGGGGCGTGCTGGCCTCCGGTCGATCGACATGGTCCCACGTCCCGCGTTGCGGGGCGTCGTCCGTGGAAGCGCCCGCAGTGTAGATGACGCGCTCAAACGGGCTGCGCGCGCGGCCCGTGGGGTCATTGAGGCCCGCGCGGGTAAAGATCAGCGTGCGGCCGCCATCCTCGAGGAGAAAGGCCGCCTCCATCTGCCCCGAACCGGTGCGGATCGCGCGCGGCACAGCGTTTTCGAGATCGCGCGTCACCGAAGTGACGGCAAGCTGCAGCTCGGCAAGCTCGCTGCCGCGCTCCCCCAGCCTGTCGGCGGAGACCATGGCCGTCACCATCCCGCGCTGCGCGATCACTGCGATGATGGCAAAGATCGTGAGTGCCACGAGAAGCTCGATGAGGGAGAACCCCGCGGAGTTGGATCGCTGCGGCGCGCTCATTCCAGCAACGCCTCCGGGCGCAGATAACCCACGAGCACAGCGCCCGCTCGGCCCTCGCCCGCGACGCGGACCTCGACCCGTGTGAGACCGGCAGGGCCTGCCGCCTCCGCCGTTTCCACCTGCCATTCTGCACCGCCCATCTCCACGGTCTCTCCGCCAAAACCCTCCGCGAGGCCAAGCTGCCGCTCGGCCATGGTGTTCATGGCGACCCAGTGGGCAAAGACACGTTCCTCGAGCGCGGAGGCAAAGCGCGTCTGCTGATTGATGAGCCTGAGGCCCGCCGTCAGCGCGATGGCCAGCACCGCCATCGCCACGAGGACTTCCACAAGCGTGAAGCCCTGATCGCGGGGGCTCAGCGTCCGTGACGGCATTTGAGCTCTCCCTCCACGGCGATCTCGCAGCGCGCGCTGCGGCCCAGGTCATCCGAGAGGCTCAGCGTGAACGGCGTGGCCTCCCCAGTGGGCAAAAGAAAGACATCGGGCTCCGGCAAAAGCGGAAGCGCGGTGCGCAAGACCACCTCGCGGCCTTCGATTTCGAGCCGGGGCTCTGCCACGTCGCCCCAGCCGCCGGCAGTGTAGAGATGCCCGTCCCCGCGGCGCGCCCAATTGCGTTCAGCCTCCGCGAATTCGAGCACCTCCCAGCCGTCGGCTGCAAAGGTGAGCGCAAAGGCCCGGGTGGTGAAGAGCGCCTCCGCCTGCAGGTAGCTGACCGCGCGCGCGAATTCGTCGACCTTGGCCGCAGGCGTGGCCCCGGGCGCGAGGCGCAGGCCGAGCACTGCCGAAAGTGAGACGATCGCGATCACAGTGGTGACGACCATCATCTCAAGGAGGCTGAAGCCCGCATCAGAGCGCCCAGCCGCGCAGCCTTGGCTCAGGCTTGCGTCGGAGGCAGGTCCCTGCCCTGCTGCCGATCTGGCACCCGTGACGGTCATCAAATCACCGATTTCAAAATACGCCCAGACACCCTAGGCTGTTGTTAGAATTCCGAAAATACCCTAAGAAATCTATTGTCATTTGCATAGCAAGACTGCCGCGATGTTACTTGAATTACCGCATGGGGCGGGCGTGCAACGCCCCCGTGTCGCCGCGCTTTTCACCCTCGCGTTGATCGGTGCCGTGATCGGCGCGCTGGCCTTTACCGACGATGCGGGGCGCGCGGCGCTCGGCCTTCAGCGGGAGGCGGTCCTCGGGGGCGAGGTCTGGCGGCTCCTGACAGCGCATCTCGTGCATCTCACGCGGGCCCATGCGGGGATGAACATCCTCGGCCTCGTTCTTTTGGCGGTGCTGCTCTGGCCCGCGCTGGAGCCCGGGCGGCTCCTCTTTGCTTGCGTGGCCTCAGCGCTCGCGATCTCGCTCGGCTGTCTGATTTTTCTGCCGCATCTTGAAAGCTACGTGGGTTGGTCAGGCATTACACATGGCGTCATTGCCTGGGGCGGGCTCAGGCTTTGGCAGATGGGCACGCGCGGCTTTGCAGCGATCCTGCTCACCGGGCTTGCCATCAAGATCGGGTGGGAGACGGTCATGGGCCCAACGCCTGGTGCGTCTGAGGCGATCGGGGGCGTCATCCTGCTGGAAAGCCACCTTTATGGCACGATCGGGGGGATCTTTGCCGGGCTTTGGCCGCTTCTGCGGGCGGCGCTGCAGCGCGCCCTAGCGCTTGGCCTCGCGGTCTGCCTCATGGCCCCGGAGGCGCGCGCCCATACCGATGATGCCACCATGGCCACGCTCTACCTCGATAGCGAGATCGGCCTGATCCTGAGCCTTGATCTCGAAACGGCGGCCTTTGTGCTGCGGGAACCTGCGGGGCCGCTGTCACCCGTGGCGCGGGCGCGGCTTGACGGGCTCAGCGAGGCAGAGCTGCAGGATTACATCGACGGGGCGGGCACCTACCTTTTGCAGAATGTGCGTCTCCTCGATCGTGAGGATGAGAGCGCCGCACCCATTCTTGCCACGCGGATCCGGATGCCCACGCCGCCGCAGCTGCGCCGCCATGCTGAGGCGGATGACGGCAGTGCCGCGCATCGCCTCCCACTCCTTCTCGCCTTTGATCCCGATGCGGTGGCCGCACTCGGGGCCCCGGCCCTGCAACTGCCACCGCTTATCGGCGACATCGTCTTTGTGAGCGAAAGCCCGGACGGCACGCGGTCGGTGGAGATGCTCTCACCCGGGCAGCTCTCACAGCCGCTGGCAGCCGGACTACTCGGCGCGGGCGGGGCGCGCACGCTTTGGCTTTCCATCGCGGGCGTCTTTCTGGTGCTCGCATTAAGTGCGTTTGCCGTGACCCGCGTCCGGCAAAGACGATGTCGCCGATAAGCGGTGGCAGTTGCAGGGCCGGGGCCCCGAGTGCGGCCACCGCATCGGGATCA
>JBCBME010000342.1:0-3269 GCA_039822945.1 Pseudomonadota bacterium | reverse complement strand
ATGACCATCGCCTCCGAATAAAGGCTACGCCCTCGAATGGCCGCGCTCGGAAACGGGTGCGGCCTTCCAAATGAAAAGTATCAGCGTGAGTGTGTCATGAAAAAGTTGGAACAGTTCCACGAAGACGAAGACGGCGCGGTAACGGTCGACTGGGTCGTGCTGACGGCCTCGATCATCGGGCTGAGCCTTGCCTGTATTGGGGTCTTCGCCAATGGCACCGGCAACGCGGGACAAGCTGTCGATAGCGGCTTGACCTATGTCAGCAGCAACATGGTCAACGGCGACTTCCACGACTGGTAACGGCCGACGACATTCGCGGGCGCTGCTGCCCGTCAGACCAAAGCCCCGCCCCGAGCGGGGCTTTTGTTTTGTCGCAGACATGCCCGCAACTTTTCGAACCTTATCCCTCATTTTGACGCAATCTGACACGAAAGAGAGCGTGGGTAACGATTAACGAGCCAGTGGGGACGGCACGTAAGGAGAATGGTATGCGCAAGTTCCTGCCAAAGGCGCACACAACTGGCCACCGCGCAGCGATGAGCCTTGATTGGATCGTGATGATCACCGGGGTTCTGGCACTGTGTGCCGCGTCAGCCTCGATCATGTTCAGCAGCCAGGCGCAGTCCGGCACCACCTTCGCGCCGAGCCTTGGCGCCTCTGGGATCGCAGCCGAGACGCCAAAGCCCGCGGGCGGCTGACCCGGCTTCACGCGGGCTCTGAACGGCGGACAAACCGCCCTTCCCCCCAAAAGAAGCGTACAAATTCCTCCCCCTCTCCACGTTTTCGCCCAATTCGCGTGTGACGATGGCGGCGAGCAGGGCGTGTGGTGCGCCTGACGTGTAGAACTGAGGGGGAACCCATGCGTCTTGTTTTTGGATTGGTACTCATTGTCGGCATCGCGTTGGCCGGCGGCGCAGTTTACTTGGCCCAAGGCTATATCTCTGAGCATCGTTCCGCGCTGGCGCGCGAGCGGGCCAGCAATGTGCCGCTGACCGATATCGTGGTGGCCAAGGAAAAGCTCGAATACGGTGACGAGATCACCGAAGAGCATATCGCATTCATGCGCTGGCCAGAGCCGGCCGTGCCCGAGGGGGCATTCATGTCTCCCGACGATTTCTTTTCCGCCGGCCCGGACGAGCTGCGCCTTGCGCTGCGTCCGATGGAGCGTGGCGAGCCGATCCTGGGGGTGAAGGTCACCGAGCCGGGCGAGCCCGCGGGCCTGACCTCGCTTCTGGAGCCCGGCACCCGCGCCTTCACGATCCGCGTGGACGTGCAGACCGGTGTCTCCGGCTTCCTGCGCCCCGGTGACCGTGTGGACGTGTTCTGGTCGGGCCGGCTTCCGGGCAATAACGGCGAGGACATCACCAAGCTGATCGAGCCCAATGTGGAGCTCATCGCGGTCGACCAGCGCTCCACCACCGACACGACCGAGGTGAACGTGGCGCGCACGGTGACGGCGCAGGTCTCCCCCCAGCAGGTTGCGCGCCTTGCGCAAGCACAGGGCTCGGGCCGCCTGTCGCTCGCACTCGTGGGTGCCGGGGATGACAGCATCGCCACGACAAACCAGGTCAACCAGCGTGAGCTCCTGGGCGTCAAAGAGGAAAAGGTCGTCGAAGCGCAGCGCGAGGAAGTGTGCTCCATCCGGACGCGGCGCGGCGCGGAAGTGGTGGAGATCCCGATCCCCTGCACAGACTGATCCGGACGCAAAGACACGAAAGGGCCCGCGAGGGCCCTTTTTTGTTGCCAAATACCAACACGAAGAATGAGGCGCAACGCATTGATTCTTGCGTCAAAACCCAAATGCGGGCATGGTGCTGCAAAACGCGGGCAAAAGATCCGTGTATCTGAGGCGTGATCGGAGGCAGGTCACATGACACTGAAATCTTTCGTGGCCGCAGCTGTGCTGGGCCTTTCTTTTGCATCCATCGCGCCCGCTCCGGCGGCCGAGGCTGAGACGATCCGCGTCATGAATGGCGCGCCGACCTCGGCGTTGAGCGTGCCCATCAGCCGGGCCGTGGTGGTGGAGTCGGACGTCCCCTTTGCGGAACTGTCGATCGCCGATCCCAACATCGCCGACATCTCCACGCTGTCGGATCGCACGATCTACGTGCTGGGCAAGGCCCCGGGCCGGACGTCGCTGACGCTTCTGGGCGCCGATGGCCGCCTCATCACAAATATCGAAGTGCGCGTTGCGCCCGATATCTCCGAATTCAAGGAACGCCTCCAGCAGATCCTGCCGCAGGAGCGCATCGAAGTGCGCACCGCCAATGACGGCCTCGTCCTGTCGGGCTCGGTGAGCTCGGTGGCGCGGATGGATCGCGCGCTTGAGCTGGCGCAGCGCTACGCGCCGGAGCGGGTGTCGAACCTCATGGTCGTGGGCGGCAATCACCAGGTGATGTTGCGCGTTCGCTTCGCAGAAATGGCGCGCTCGGTGGCCAAATCGCTCGATGGTGGCTTTGTCGCGCAAAACCCGGGCGAGTCGCTCGTGGCGGGTGGTTCGGGCGGCGTGGCCGTCGGCGAAGACGGCACGCTGGGCGGCACGTTCACCCAGGCCGCGGGCGCGGTCGGCACGGCGGTCTTTGGCTTTGACATCGACAGCCTGCGCCTCGACGTCTTTCTCGAAGCCCTTGAAACCAAAGGCTTTGTGCGCACGCTGGCTGAGCCGAACCTCGTGACGCTCTCGGGCCAGGAAGCAACGTTCCTCGCGGGCGGTGAATACCCGGTGCCGATCGCACAGGACGGCGGGACCGTCTCGATCGAGTACAAGCCCTTCGGTATCGAGCTCAACTTCACGCCGCGCGTCGTCCAAGATGGGGTGATCAACCTCTCATTGGCAGCAGACATCTCGTCAATCGGTGGTGTCAGCGCGATCGATGGCAACAACATCCCGTCGCTGAACACGCGTACTGCATCCACAACGGTCAATATCCGGGATGGAGAGAGCTTCGCAATTGCAGGTCTCTTGCAGGACGACTTCCGCGACTCTGTCGGGCAGGTTCCTTGGTTGGGTGACATCCCGGTTCTGGGTGCTCTCTTCCGCTCGGCAAGCTGGCAGCGTGAACAAACCGAACTGGTCATTATCGTGAGTGCCCATCTGGTCTCACCAACCCGCGGCGTCGCCTTGGCGTTGCCTACGGACCGTGTGGCGATCCCGAACGAACGCGACCTGTTCCTCTTCGGCCAGTTGTCCTCTGATCCGAGCTCGTCCAGCAGTGCAGCAGATGTTGCCCGCCAGGACTTCTCGGGTTCCTACGGCTACGTGATGGAGT
>JBCBME010000341.1:0-3284 GCA_039822945.1 Pseudomonadota bacterium | reverse complement strand
CGCCGGTCGCCAAGATCATGGATTTTGGCAAGTTCAAATACGAACAGCAAAAGCGGGAAAGCGAGGCGCGCAAGAAGCAAAAGACCATCGAGGTGAAGGAGGTGAAGTTCCGCCCCAACACCGACACGCATGACTACGACGTGAAGATGAAGAACGTCTTCAAGTTCCTCGGCAACGGCGACAAGGTGAAGGTCACGCTCCGGTTCCGCGGTCGCGAAATGGCCCACCAGGAACTCGGCAGAGACTTGCTGCTGCGCGTAGCAGAGGACACCAAGGATCTTGGGAAGGTGGAAAACATGCCCAAGATGGAAGGCCGCCAGATGATCATGATGATCGGGCCGCTCTCCAAATAGCGTCTCAGGCGGTCGGTGGCGGCCGCATCAACGCTCTCTCAGCGCAAAAATCCGAGAAGACACGGCCTGTGCCGGCTCGTTCGTTTGACCCATCGCGAGTGCGCTCGACACATCGTACCCGGTTGTGATCTGAAGGGCCGCCGCGAACTCCTCCACTGAGGGCATCGGCGCGCTGAGGGCTTGTTGTACCGCCGTCTTCGCGGCCTCTCGCCCCAGATGTTCCGCAAGAGCAAATGTTGCTACTTCGGCCCAAACGGCCGGGGTCTCTTCGATGCGGGTCTGCATGCGTTCTGCGTCGGGCCTCAAATCGGCTGCGAGTGTTCCGGCCTGTCGCGAGGCTGCTCCGGCAATCTTAAAGAGCGCCGGGAGCGCGGACCATTCGACAGCCCACGCGCCCCCGTCTCTTTCTCCCCATGAAGTGCGGCTGCCCCCAGCGCTGAGAGGTGTCCTTGCGCCGCTGCGTGTGCGGTTATCAGCGCCTCTGCCGTCACAGGATTTGCTTTATGCGGCATGGTGGAGGAGCCACCCGAGGCCCCTGCCCGCAGCTCTGCCACTTCACCGCGCGACATCTCCACAATGTCGCGCCCCATCTTCGCGAGCGCCGCCACCAGCCGCCCGAGCCAAGCCGCAAGCGCGGCCATCCCGCTGCGGTCTGTGAACCAAGGGGGCGCATCCGCGAGGCCAAGCCGCTCAGCAAGAGCCGCAGAGATCGCCGCCCCGTGCGGAGCGACCACGCTTTGGCTGCCCGATGCACCGCCGAACTGCACCCGCAAGGCGCGGCCGCGCAGTGCGGGCAACTCAGCCTCCAGCTCGATGAGAGGCCGCGCCCAAGTGGCCACACGGAGGCCGAAGGTGATCGGCGTGGCCAATTGCCCCCGCGTTCGGGCGAGCATCGGCGTCTTGGAGTACTGTTCGGACTGAGTTTTCAGGGTCTCGATCAGGCGCCCAAGCCGCGCCTCGATGACATCCAGCGCGTCCCGGAAAAGAAGGCAAAGGGCTGTATCAACGACATCCTGGCTCGTGGCGCCCCAGTGCAGCGCCTCTCTTCCCTCATCGGAAAGATCTGCGCGCATCGTGGCAAGGAGCGCGGGAACGGGCACACCGGCCTCCGCCACACCCTGGGCGAGCGTTGAGGCCTCCAGCGTAAGTCCTTTCTGCACAAGTTCCTGAACCGCGCGGGCCCCAGATACGGACACGATCCCAAGCTCTGCTTGAGATGCCGCGAGGGCAGCCTCAAACGCGCCCATTGCCGCGACGAACGCGCTCTCTGACAAACAGGCTTCAATCTCTGCGTCGCCGAGGATTGGGGCCGTGAGAAAGCCAAGCCCATGCATCAGCCAAACGCCTCGCCAGGTGCGACGGCCTTTCGGGGCGTCCTAAAGGCTTGCGGTGTCATGGCGTCCTCCGAGGCATGTCATCACGATGTATCCGCTTGCGCGAGCCTCGCAAAGGGCCGCAGGTCACGGGCTTGAGGGTGTGTGCCACTGGCGCTAGGTGTGGATGAGGAGGTCGCAACATGAACGCACCCGCGAAAATCACCCCCAAGGACGCACCTGAGCTCGCACAGTTCAGCTGGGAAGACCCGTTTCTCCTCGATACGCAACTGGGAGAAGATGAACGCATGCTGCGTGATGCGGCGGCTCAGTTCGCCTCCGCCGAACTCGCGCCCCGTGTGATCGAGGCCTACCGTGAGGAGGTCGTCGCGCCGGAGCTCTTTGCCAAGATGGGTGAGGCTGGGCTTCTCGGAGCCACCGTGCCCGAGGCCTATGGCGGCTTGGGCGCGAGCTACACGGCGTACGGCCTGATTGCGCGGGAGATAGAGCGGATCGACTCGGGCTACCGCTCCATGATGTCGGTGCAGTCCTCGCTCGTGATCTACCCGATCTATGCCTTTGGCTCCGAAGACCAGCGCCAGAAGTACTTGCCCGGGCTCACCTCCGGCCAGCTCATCGGGTGTTTTGGCCTGACAGAGCCCGATGCCGGATCAGATCCCGCTGGCATGAAAACGCGCGCCGAGAAAACCGCCACGGGCTACAAGCTCACTGGCTCGAAGATGTGGATCTCCAACAGCCCGATCGCGGATGTCTTTGTCGTCTGGGCAAAGTCCGAAGCGCATGATGGCAAGATCCGCGGCTTTGTTCTCGAAAAGGGGATGCCGGGGCTGTCAGCTCCCAAGATCGGCGGCAAGCTGTCCCTTCGCGCCTCGGTCACTGGTGAAATCGTCATGGACGGTGTCGAGGTGGGCGAGGATGCCCTCCTGCCCGGCGTTCAGGGTCTCAAGGGCCCGTTCGGCTGCTTGAACCGCGCCCGCTACGGGATCTCTTGGGGCGTTATGGGTGCAGCGGAGTTCTGCTGGCACGCGGCACGGCAGTATGGCCTTGATCGCAAGCAATTCGGCAAGCCGTTGGCGCAGACCCAGCTCTTCCAGAAAAAGCTCGCAGATATGCAGACCGACATCTCGCTCGGCCTCCAAGGGGCGCTGCGCCTCGGCCAAATGATGGATGACGGGACCGCCTCGCCGGAGCTCATCAGCCTCATGAAGCGCAACAATTGCGGCAAAGCGCTCGACATGGCGCGGGTGGCACGGGACATGCACGGCGGCAATGGCATCCAGGAAGAGTACCAAGTGATGCGCCACGCGGCCAATCTCGAGACGGTCAACACCTATGAAGGCACGCACGACATTCACGCGCTCATCCTTGGGCGGGCACAAACCGGGCTTCAGGCCTTTTTCTGAGCGCGCGATCTCCTTGGAAGTTGCCCCAGCGCACCCCACTTCTGCCGCAAAGGCGCGCGACATCGCAGGCTGTAACTGGTACGTTGGTTTATAGATGTCGATAGATGAGACTCCCCCGCTCACGCTCCCTGATTTGAGTGAGCTGAACCGTGTCGATTGGAGCCAATCGCTACGCGGATATGTCGAGAGTGTGG
>JBCBME010000340.1:0-3298 GCA_039822945.1 Pseudomonadota bacterium | reverse complement strand
CGCCTTTCGGTAGCCCTCTGGGCGGGCCATGCCAAAGTTCCGCTCGATCCGGCTTTTGGTGTCGTTGCCCTTTTCATGGCCGATCACCACCACGGGCTGATCTTCAAAGCGCGCAAGACCGCCCATAACGGCGTGGTCATCGGCAAAGTTCCGGTCGCCTGCGAGGGGCATGTACTCGGTAAAAAGCGCCTCGATGTAATCCTTGCAATGAGGGCGATCCGCATGACGCGCCACCTGGCATTTTCGCCAAGGCGTCAGATCCTTATAGAGATTGACGAGCATCTGGTTGGCTTTGGCGTCGAGGGCTGAGGCCTCCTTCTCGACATCCATCTCCGCGTTGCTGCGCGCGAGCGCCCGCAACTCGTTGGCCTTGCCTTCGATCTCGGCCAGGGGCTTTTCGAAATCGAGGTAATTCGTCATTGCGGGCTCCGGCATTGCTCGGCGGGTATATGGCTGCGCCAGCAGGGCGATGCAACTCCGCAAGATTTGCAAAACGCACCCATGCGACGCCATCCTGGAACCAAGGGAGGGGCCCATGGCCACCAGTTACGAGGCACGCATCCGCCGCGTGATCGACTACATCTACGACCACGCGGATGAGGATCTGTCGCTCGACACCCTCGCAGACGTGGCCGCGATGAGCCGGTTTCACTGGCACCGCGTGTTTCGGGCCATGACCGGCGAGACCTGTGCGCAAGCCGTGCGCCGTGTACGGCTCCAGCGGGCGGGCTTCCTGCTCGCCTCCACGGACGCGGGCATCGATGAGATCGCCCGTGCCTGTGGGCTCGGTGGGCGCGCCGCTTTTACGCGCGCCTTTACCGAGGCCTATGGCGTCCCACCCGCCCGGTTCCGAGGACAGAGCGAAGAACGCGCGCTCCTCGTCATGCGACCCTCAAAGGACTTTACCATGTTCGATGTCACACTCACTGAGACCCAGCCGCTGCGCATCGCAGCGTTCCCTCACACGGGCGACTATGCCCAAATCGCCCGCGCCTTTGAGCAGTTCAGCGCCATCATGACGGCGCGTGATCTGTGGAGCCACACCCGCGGCATGCTCGGCGCCTACTACGATGATCCGATGGAAACCCCCACTGAGGAGCTTCGAAGCCTCGCGGGCGCCGTCATCGACGATGCGATGGAGGTGCCTGATGGTCTCACCGAACTCCACATCCCCGCCGGGCCTCTGGCCACGCTGCGCTACAAGGGGCCCTATGGCGGCTTGCCCGGGGCTTATAACTACCTCTATGGTCGCTGGCTCCCTGAGAACGGGAAAGAACCCAACGATGCTGTCGTCTCCTTCGAGCGCTACCTCAACGGCCCGATGGATACCGCACCGGAAGATCTGCTGACCGACATCTGCGTCCCGCTCAAGGCCTGATAGCCCGCTTCTTCGTCGCCTCGCAGCCGTGAGGCAAGCGACTTTCCAACACGGGCGCCTCTGCTAAGGTCGAGCCACGGCAAGGCAGGGGCGCCATGGGTCTTTCAAAACCGGTCTCACTCATTGGGCCAGATCTCGTGGAGTGGTTCAACGCCCGCTACACCCATCAAATGGGCGCAGTGGACGGGCAGGACATCCTCTTTCTCGCAGCCATGGTGGAGGAGTTCAGGCCACGCAAGATCGTGGAGATCGGCTGCGCAAGCGGGCTCTCTACCTCTGTGCTGGCGCACCTTGTGGAGCAGGTCTGCATCGCGGATGGGGCGGAGGCCCGGATCGACAGCTTCGACGTCTATGACCGTTTCTACGCGGACCCGAGCAAACCGCTGGGATACCTTTTGGAAGAAGCGCTTGCCCACCCGCATGTGGACGTGACGCTCAACACGCCCTGCACCGCTCTTGATGTGATGGAGCGTACGAGCGGTGATATCGATCTGTGCTTCATCGATGCCAGTCATGAACATCCATGGCCCACGATCGACACTCTGGCGGTGCTACCCGCGATGCGTCCGGGCGGGATCATCGTCCACCATGATCTGCAGATGTACCAGCTCGACATGGCGGGGATCTACGGCCCTAAGATTGTCATGGATCAGGTGGATGACGGCCTCGTCAGGCGCAGCTGGAGCATCTACCTTCCCACCGAAGATCTCGGGCTCATGTCACGCTGGGCGAAGGACAACATCTTTGCACTGGTGGTCCCCGAGGATCGGGACGTGCTGGCCTGGCAACTTGCACAGGGCTTTCACCTGCCCTGGGAGAAAAATCTCTACAAAGGCGTCCCAGACGATGTTGCTGAGCGCTTTTGCGCGGTCATGGCTGAACTCGGGTGGGGCCACGCGCGCCATAGCTTTGAACGCGGCTTTGAAACCCACAACCCGAAGCCGTCACCCATGGATCGGGGGCGACGCTTCGCTCTGATGGCGGCACTGCGGGACCTCCGGGCCGCGCTCGGCCCACGCCCAAAGCGTGACTAAGACGGCTCGCGCCTGCGCATCCGGAAAAAGATGTAGAGCGGCAAACCGCAGCTGACGCCGATGCAAAAGGTGGCTGGGATGGCCAGAAGACTGAGCCAGTCGCGGCGCGTGACGGCTTCAAAGATGATCCAGACGGTCAGCGACACAGCCGCGACGGTAAGGTCCCAGACGAGACCGCTCGTTGCGTCATTCACATGCCAGGCATCCACCATGGCCATGATCGACCAGCCGTTTTCCTGAAACCACGCGATGAAGTAGCTCATCGGATGGATCGTGCCCCAGACCGCCAGGGCCAGAAATATCCAGCGCATTAGAACCCGACCGAGACGGTAACCGGTCCGGCTGTGGCCCCCAGGGTCGCGCTGGTGGAAACGCCACCCGTGCCAACGCTGATCGAGGCTGAGCCCGTGGGCTTGATCGGCTCACCATCAGTGCCGCATGCGCCAAGAGCCAAAAGCGCGAAAAGGGGGATCCATCTCATTGTCATGCCTCGTTCTCCAAGCGGTCTTTCCAGCGGGCGATTTGCGCGCGCACCTGATCGGGCGCGGTCCCACCATACGACGTCCGGGAGGCGACAGACGCCTCCACCGTTAGAACAGTATAGACGTCTTCGGTGATCGCGCCATGGACAGCCTGCATCTCGGCCAAGCTGAGCTCAGGCAGGTCGACGCCCTTTTCCTCGGCCTTGGCCACCAACGTGCCCGTGACGTGGTGCGCCTCCCGGAACGGCATGCCGAGCACGCGCACAAGCCAGTCGGCCAGGTCGGTGGCCGTTGAAAAGCCGGAGGCTGCGGCCCTGCGAAGCGCATCACGCTGGGGTTCCATATCGCGCACCATGCCCTCCATGGCGGCCAGCGCGAGCATCAGATTATCGGCTGCGTCAAAG
>JBCBME010000339.1:0-3338 GCA_039822945.1 Pseudomonadota bacterium | reverse complement strand
ATCGTGCACCCCGATACCTCGCTTGAGGGCATCGAGAGCCCGATCGGCACCGGCTTCATGCGCCCCGTCGAGCTCGAAGTGGGTGTGCGCGGCATCGTCGAGAAGAACCCCGACCACGAGTGGTGGGGCTATGCTGCCGGCAAGGGTGGCTTCATCGACCGCATCGAGTTCATCGATTACGGCACCGACCCGGCCGCGTTCGTCGCAGCCTTCGAGGCCGAAGAGATCGACATGAACTGGGAGACGGTGGGTGACTTCGTCGACATCCAGACCGGTCTTGGCCTCGTGCAGTCCGACGTCGTCTCCGGCGCCACGGTCTGTATCCGCCCGAACCAGCTCGCTGAAGTGGACGGCATGCGTCCCTACGCCGACAAGCGCGTGCGTCAGGCGCTCGCCATGGCGGTCGACAACGCGATCTGCCTCGAGCTTGGCGTCTCCGGCCTCGGCATCACCGCCGACAACGCCCATGTGGGCCCGGTACACCCCGAGCATGATCCGTCCGTGACGCGCATCCCCCATGATCCGGCCCGAGCGGCCGCGCTCATGGCCGAAGCCGGCATGGCCGATTTCGAGCACGAGCTGATCTCGATCGACGACGATTACCGCAAGAACACCACCGACGCGGTGGCAGCGCAGCTGCGCGATGCGGGCATCAATGTGCGCCGGACCGTTCTGCCGGGCTCCACGTTCTGGAATGACTGGGCCAAGTACCCGTTCAGCTCCACCAACTGGAACCACCGCCCGCTGGGCACGCAGGTTCTCGGTCTGGCCTATCGCTCCGGCGAGGCGTGGAACGAGAGCGGCTTTGCAAATGCTGAGTTCGACGCGCTCCTCGCGCAGGCAAACTCGGTGGCAGACGCAGATGCACGCCGCGAGATCATGGGCCAGCTTCAGGCCATCATGATCGACGAAGGCGTCACCATTCAGCCCTACTGGCGGACGCTCACGCGTCACCACCGCGAGGGCATGGTGGGTGTGGACATGCACATCGCCTACCTGCCGCAAGTCTATAAGTGGGGCTTCGCAGCCTAACTTATCGCAAAGACAGGGCCGCTCGGAAACGAGCGGCCCTTCTTACAACTGCCAAGTGTGCCCGGCTTAGACAGAGCCCCTGATCAACAAGGGGCCAGCGCGCGGCACCGCAGCCAACAGGGGCCCCCATGGGTAAGTTCATCCTTCGACGCGCAGGCGTGATGCTGCTGACAGCGATCTGCCTGACATACATCGTCTTTTTCCTGACGAACCTCTATCCGAACCTCGAAAAGCTCGCCAAGACGCAGGGCAACTTCCGGATGACGGAAGAAGAGGTGGCCAGCTGGCTGGAACCGCGCGGCTATCTGCAGCCGATGCCGGTGAAATATCTGGAATGGGTCGGCGTCCTGCCGGGGCATCTGACCGAACTGGAAGACGGCCGCCAACTGGGACGCTGCGTGCGCCCGGATGTCGCCCCCGAGGATACGCCGCGCTACTGCGGGATCCTGCAGGGCAACTGGGGCTTTTCCACTGTCTTCAAGGACAATGTTGGCGGGATCACCTTTGAACGATTAGGCCTCACCGGCTTTCTGATGATGTGGGTGATGATCGTGATGGTGCCTGGATCGCTCCTCGTGGGGGTGCTCGCGGGCATGCGGGAGGGATCGCGGACAGACCGGACGCTTTCCACCACCTCAATCGCCTTTACGGCAACGCCGGAATACGTCTCGGGCGTGATTTTCATCGCGCTTTTCGCCTCCGCCTCGGGCTTTGGGCGGATCTTCAAGGGCTCGGCCACGAGCGCCATGGAGAGCGCGAACTTCGAGAACTTCTTTTTGCCCGTCATCACCATCGCGCTCTACGGTTTGGGCTACATCGCGCGGATGACGCGGGCCTCCATGGCCGAAGTGATGACCGCGCAATACATCCGCACCGCGCGCCTCAAGGGCGTGGCGTTTAAGAACATCGTCCTGAAGCACGCCCTGCGGAACGCACTCATCGCGCCCTTTACCGTGATCATGCTGCAGTTCCCGTGGCTCCTGAACGGCGTCGTCATCGTGGAGACGCTCTTCAACTACAAGGGCTTTGGATGGCTCCTCGTGCAGGCGGCGGGCAACAACGACATTGACCTCCTTCTGGCCTGTTCGGTCGTGGCGGTCGTCGTCGTGCTTGTCACGCAGCTCATATCCGACATCGGATATGTCTATCTCAACCCACGCATCCGCGTCGCGTAAGGAGCCAGACCCATGGACCCATTGACCTGGACAGGCACGCTCGGCGGCTTCTTCAACCCGATCATCTACGCGCTTGCGGCGATCGCAGCTCTTTCATTTGTGGTGCAATTGCTGGCACCGGTTTTCGTGACCACGAACCGTTCCGGCCTCCTTGCACTCGAGAAAGGCCCGGGCGATTACGCGGCAATGGCGCTTATGGCGTCTGCCACCGGCATCATCGGCATCGTGGTGATCTACATGCTGGCGGCCATCGTCGGCCCCTACGGCATCGCGGGCATCATCGGAGAGGTGGGCGCGCGCTTCACGCCCGTCTGGATCGCGCTCATCGTCACATTCGGTCTCTCGGCCTACTACAAGAAAAGCCTCGGCCTCTACGGTAAGCTCTTTGACAGCCCCATCGGCCTTGTGGGGCTCGGCCTCGTGCTCTTTTGGGTGTTCACGGCGGTCTTTGCCGATCTCATCATGACCTACGACCCGCTCATGCAGGAAGTGGCGATGAAGAACGAGGATCCGGGGATGCCGTTTTCTGGCCCCGAGGGGATGTATCCGCATTACCTCTTTGGCGGTGACAGCCTGGCGCGGGACGTCTTCAGCCGGATGGTGGCGGGCTCTCAGATCGTGATTACGATAGCACCGCTGGCCACGCTCTTCGCCTTCATGGTGGGGATCACGCTGGGCCTGCCTGCGGGCTATTTCGGCGGCATCTTTGACACGATCCTGAGCTTTGTGGCGAACCTCATCCTCGCCTTCCCGGTCATCCTGCTCTTCTACCTTCTGGTGACGCCGGAGATCGTGGCCACGGGTCTGCCGAGCTACATGGCGATGGTGCTCTTCCTCTTCCCGATCATCTTCCTCTTCGTGCTCTTCAACTCGCGGTACTTTACGGTACCGGCGAAGCGGAATGTGCTCGTGGCGGGCACGTTCGTGATCGGCGGGTGGCTTTACCTTTCGCTTATCTCGCAGTTCAACACGCCGCTCGATTTCATGGGGGCGCTTGACCTCTTCGACATTCCGGGCGGCATTCTGATCGTCTTTGTCTCGGTGGTGTTCGTGAACTCACCCACTGTGTTCCGGATCGTGCGGGGTCTCGTTCTCGATATCCAGACGCGCGATTACGTGGCTGCCGCCACC
>JBCBME010000338.1:0-3341 GCA_039822945.1 Pseudomonadota bacterium | reverse complement strand
GTCAAGCAACAGTGTGGGCTGTCGGGGCGGATTTCGTGCCGGTCCCCGCCACAAGGCGTTGAGTGCAAGATGGCGATGTGTCAGCTTTCATGCGACACGCTGCCATGCGCTTGACCGATGCCCGTTTGGGGATGGCGCAGGGCAGAAACGGGGGGCTGAACATGACGAAATCGACGCATCATTGGCGTGGCCGCAGGACGCGTACGATCCTGACGGCGCTGATGCTAGGCCTTGCGGCGACGAGTGCTCCGGCTGAGAGCATCACGGCCACGCTCTCGGACGCCTATACCAATTCTGGGCTGATCGACCGCAACCGAGCCACGCTGCGGGCCGCTGATGAAGAGGTGGCGCAGGCCGTGGCGCTGTTGCGTCCCTCCCTCAATTACGCCGTCTCAACAGACTATTCGCGGACGCCGAGCCTTGCGCGTGAGAGCCTCACCGCGTCCTTCACAATTGCGGCGAGCCTCACCCTTCATGATTTTGGCCGCAATGAGCTGGCTGTCGAAAGCCAAAAGGAGCTTGTGCTCGCCACCCGCCAATCGCTTCTGTCCGTTGAGCAGCAGGTGCTCTTCACTGCCGTCACCGCCTTCTTCGATGTGCGCGAAGCGATTGAGACGGTGGCCTTGCGTGAAAACAATGTGCGGCTCATCACGCAGGAACTGCGCGCCGCTGAGGATCGCTTTGAAGTGGGTGAAGTGACCCGGACAGATGTGGCCATTGCCCAGAGCCGCCTTGCTGCCGCACGCGCGAGCCTTGCGGCGGCCCAAGGGGATCTCCTGGTGGCGAATGCCAACTTCACGGAGGCCGTGGGCAGAGCGCCTGGGCCTTTGGTCCAGCCTTCGAGCCTGCCGCGCGTGCCCGCAAACGTCGACGCCGCCAAGGGGCTCGCCCGACAGCTCAATCCGAGCCTGAGGCAGGCGCAACATGCCGTGACTGCCGCCGAGCTAGGCCTCGAACGCGCCCGGCGCGCGGTCTACCCGACGGTGTCCGGAACGGCCTCCAACACGTTGTCGTTCAGCGATGACAGCTCGTCTTCAACGCGCACGAGCTCTGTCGGGGTCGAGATCTCCGGCCCGATCAGCCAGGGCGGGCGCCTGAACTCGCTCGCGCGCGAGGCCTTTGCCGTGCTCGATCAAAGCCGCGCGGACGTGCATCTTGCCACGCTCTCTGCAGATCGCGCGGTGGACGCAGCCTACGCGAACCTCGCAGTGGCGCGCGCCCAGAACATCGCCACCGATGAGCAAATCCGGGCGGCGACCGTGGCCTTCCGCGGCGTGCGGGAGGAGGCGACGCTTGGTGCGCGCACCACGCTTGACGTCCTTGACGCCGAGCAGGAGCTTCTCGACGCGCGCGCAGCAAAAGTGAGCGCTGTCGCAGCAGAGTTTCGCGCCGCCTACGGCGTTCTTCAGGCCACAGGGCAGCTCACGGCGCAGTCCCTCCAGCTGCCTGTTCAGCTCTACGATCCGGCGGGCTACTATCGTCTCGTGGACAGTGCGCCGCAGTATTTGCCTAAATCTCCAGCAGGGCAGCAGGTGGACCGGATCCTCGAGAGCCTCGGAAAAAACTAGAACTTTCCGTATCTGTTGATGGAATCGCCGCGGGCCAGTAGGTTTGGCGGGAGGAAAAGAGTGGTACCCCAATGTCCGATCCCGTGACCAACGTGGATATCGAGGACGTCCTGTCGTCGATCCGCCGTCTGGTGTCTCAAGACACGCCGCCCCGCAAGGTTGAGCCTCAGGGAGCGCAAGCTCTGATCCTGACGCAGGCACATCGCGTGGCCGAAGTGGTGGACGCGCCAGCCGAAGATGACGTGGCCGAGGAGCAGGACACGGTTTCTTTTGAAGCTGCCGACTACGGCGCAGGGGAGCTCGAAGACGAAGCGCCCGCGCCAAAGGAAGAGACATTCTACGACGCGTATTCAGATGATGATGTCGAGATCGACGACATGGACGACACGTCAGAGGATGTGTCGGACACCGAAGATCACAGCGATCACGCCGATATGGCTGAAGCGCTGGATGCGGAAGACAACGTCGATTTCAATGCGCGCGCCGCGACCCTCGTCCGAAGCGAGCTGGAGCGTGCCATTGAAGAGCTCGAAGCTTCCATGGGCCTGCCGCAGTCCGACGACGAAGCGATCACGGAAGAGGCCCAGCCCGACACTGAGACCGACGTCGATCTTGAGCCCGCAGAGGACACGGCTGAGTGGGATGCCGAGGATGTCCAAAGCTTCGAGGCGACCGATGCGCTGCCCGACGAGGAGATGCTGGATGACCTCGATGAGGACGAGCCGGCCGCAGAGCTCGCCGACACATACGAGGAAGAGCTGACTTCGCACGCCCCGGAAGAAATTGATTGGGACGCCCCAGTCGGGCGCGCCGTGGACGGCCCGCCGCCGGGCTATGACGAGGCAAAAGAAGCCTTCGCGCCAGCGGAGTTTGAGGCCTCCCCGCACGAGGACGATGAGCCAGAGGTCATCCACGATGAGCAGGAAGAGGCGGAGCCGTCAGCGCTCGAGTCCCTGCGGATCGTGACAAGTGCCGCGCCGAGCGACGCCGAGAGCTACGACGAAAGCTATGAGGGCGACGTTCTCGCCGGGGCGCATCTCGAGATTGAGGAAGAAGAGGACGTGCCAGAGGAAGCTCCGGCGCTGCACTTCTCCCATCGTGTCGAGGCTGAGCCGGTCTCCGAACCGGACACAGGGCCGGACCCCGTGCCCGAGCCTGAGCAAGCGAGTGCGCCCGAGCCGTGGGAAGACGTTGAAGCCGCGGAAGCCTTTGTCGAACCTGAGCCACCCTTTGATGCGCACCACGACGACCCCTTCACCAACACGGAAGAGCCCGTCGAGGCGATGCCGTCGGACATGCAGATCGATGAAGAGATCCTGCGTGACATGGTGTCAGAGATCGTTCGCGCAGAGCTGCAGGGCGAGCTGGGTGAGCGCATCACGCGCAACGTGCGCAAGCTCGTGCGGCGTGAGATCAACCGCGCGCTTGCGGGCCAAGATCTGATCTAGACTTCCGCGCCGAGCGCCAGGAGGCGATCCATATCGAGATGCGTCTCGAGATGATCTGCCAACGCGTCAAGCGTCACCTCCACCTCGTGCTCGTAGTTGCCCATTTCTGACTGTGCGCCGAGGCCCGCGAGCCACTCGGCGCGGAATGGGTCGCTGGAAAAAAGGCCGTGGATGTAGCAGCCCTTCACGCGGCCCCCGAGGGCGGCAGCGCCCTCCTTACGTCCGTTCAGAGTGAGCCAGGCCTCCTCCGTTGCGGGCCCCTCTGTTCGGCCGAGGTGGATCTCATAGCCGCTGACAGGGGTCCCGTCTCGCGTGGTGGCCTCAG
>JBCBME010000337.1:0-3347 GCA_039822945.1 Pseudomonadota bacterium | reverse complement strand
GGGAACATAGACCACGCTGTCGCCGGCCGTGTGCGCGCGCCCCAACTGCATGAGATCGACGCGCCGCTTCCCCAGATAGACAGACATCCGCCTGTGGAAGGTCGTGGTGGGCCAAGTGAGGCCCGGGATTTCCTCATGTCCCTGAAAGAGGCGCGGGAAGCGATCAAACTCGCTGTCCCAATCCTCCTGCCCTCGTTCGGCCACCATGGCGCGCGCAGCCTCTGACATGATGATCTGCGGCGCGCCATAGGCGGACGCCCCAAGCACCCGCACAGCGTGGTAGTGCGTAAGAGCCAGATGCGTGATGGGCTTGTCGGTGACGCCGCGCACACATTCGATCACCTTGCGCGCCAGACGCGGCGTGGCCTGCGCCTCGACGATCATGACGCTGTCGTCGCCGATGATGACCCCGCTGTTGGGATCTCCCTCAGCAGTGAAGGCATAGAGCCCCTCACCCACCTCGGTGAAGCTGATAGCCTTATCGGCCATATCGCCCTGGGACGCGAAGGCTTTGGCCATGACGATCTCCTGCTTGCGCTGCGTCTTAGACGAACCGGTTGACGATGTTCTCGAGGATCTCCTGACGCCCGGATCGTGGCTCGGGATCAATCCCCTCGCTCTCCACGCGCGCCGCGGCGGAGGCCAGGTCACCTGCGAGCATGTCTTGAGCCGCGGCACTCTCCCACCCAGCATAGCGGGCCGAACGGGCTGCTTCGAGGGCGCCATCTTCGAGCATTGCGGCCGCGGCCTTCAGCCCGCGCGCGCAGATATCCATCGCCCCGGCATGGGCCGCGATAAGATCAACGGGATCAAGGGATTGCCGGCGGAGCTTGGCATCGAAATTCGTGCCACCAGTGGTGAACCCGCCTGCCTTCAGCACCTCGTAATACGCAAGCGCGACCTCGGGCGTGTTGTTTGGAAACTGGTCCGTGTCCCAGCCAGACTGATAGTCGTTCCGGTTCATATCGATGGAGCCAAAGATGCCGAGAGAGGCTGCAAGCGCCAGCTCATGTTCAAAGGAATGGCCCGCGAGGATGGCATGGCCTTGCTCGATATTCATCTTCACCTCGCCCTCGAGACCGAACTCCTTGAGGAAGCCGTAAACGGTCGCGACGTCGTAGTCGTATTGATGCTTGGAGGGCTCCTGTGGCTTGGGCTCCACGAGGATCGCCCCCTCAAAGCCGATTTTGTGTTTGTAATCGACGACCATCTGGAGGAAGCGGCCCGCCTGCTGGCGCTCCCGCGCGAGATCGGTGTTGAGAAGCGTCTCATAGCCCTCGCGTCCGCCCCAGAGCACGTAATTTTGCCCGCCGAGCCTCTGGGTTGCGTCGAGGCAAAGCTTCACCGTGGCTGCAGACCAGGCAAACACATCCGGATCAGGGTTCGTCGCGGCTCCGGACATGAAGCGGCGATGGCTGAACATATTGGCCGTCCCCCAAAGGAGGCGGGTCTTTGCGCCCTCCATTTTGGCGGCGATATAGTCGATGATCTCTTCAAAGTTCTTACGGCTCTCGGCGAATGTTGCCCCTTCAGGCCGGATGTCGGCGTCGTGCCAGCAAAAGAACGGCACCCCGAGAAGCTCGAACATCTCAAAAGCAACATCCGCTTTGAGGCGTGCGTGGTCCATCGTGTCGCCGAACCAGGGCCGGTCAAATGTCTGCCCACCGAACGGGTCGCCACCGGGCCATGCAAAGGAATGCCACCACGCCACGGCAAAGCGCAGGTGATCCTCCATCCGCTTGCCCATGACCATCTCATCGGGGTCATAGTGCCGAAACGCGAGGTCGCCCGCGTCGGGGTCAAAGCGCAAGGGTGAAATATCTTTGAAGAAATCAGTCATGGTCGTCTTCCATTTGCGGCGGTCAGGGCCGCCAGTCCTCCCGGTGGCACGAGTCGTTGCCCGTGCCACAAGCACGGTCACCGCCAACGGCTTTACACTCAAGCTCTATCTGCATTCCGGGCGCCCGCGCCGGGGGCGTCAAGTGGAGTTGACACTGACATAACCCATCACAAAGGCGTAATTTTCAGGCGCAGGTTGTCAGAAAGGCTAGGCGCGGAGGGGGATTTTGGTGTTAGCACTGACGCCATGTTTGACGGACGGCTAAGGCCTCTAATCGATCCCCCGCTCAATTCGGCGGGCCGGAGCCTCGCAAGGAGCGGCATCACCGCGGATGGCGTGACACTGGCTGGACTCGCCGTGGGGCTTCTGGCAGCGGTGGCAATCGCCTCGCAAGCCTTCATCCTCGGCCTCATCCTCATCCTTGCCTCGCGCCTCGCAGATGGGCTCGACGGCGCCGTCGCACGCGCAACGCAAAAGACAGATTTCGGCGGCTACCTCGATATCACCTGCGATTTCCTTTTTTACGGCGCGATCCCGATGGCCTTCGTATGGGCCGATCCTACCGCCAACGCGGCAGCGGGCGCGTGGCTGTTGACGAGCTTCTACTTCAACGGGGCGACGTTTCTCGGCTACGCGATCCTCGCCGAAAAGCGCGAGATGCAGACGACAGACCGCGGCTCCAAGTCGCTCTACTTCACGGGCGGTCTGCTTGAAGGGGCCGAGACGATCGGCTTTTTCTGCCTGCTTTGCCTACTGCCCGCTTACTTTGCGCCACTCGCTTGGGTGTTCGGCGCGCTTTGCTTCATCACCGCTGGGTCGCGCATCTTGCTCGCCCGGCAGGTGTTCGGACATGACTAACGAAAGGACCACTCCCATGAAACACTTCCTTGCTGCCGCCGCCGTGGCGCTCGCAGGTGCGGCCTACGCTGAGCCTGACCCGTCTGATTGGGAGGCCGTTCTGAAAGAGGCGCAGGGCGAGACCGTGTTCTGGCACGCCTGGGGCGGTGCAACGACCACGAACGACTTTATCGCGTGGGTGGGTGAGCGCGTCATGAACGACTACGGCGTCACGCTCGAGCACGTGAAGCTCACAGACACGGCCGATGCGGTCGCGCGCGTGGTGGCAGAGAACGCCGCGGGCACTGACGAAGGCGGCGCTGTCGACATGATCTGGATCAACGGCGAGAACTTCATCGCGCTGAAGGATGCAGAGCTCCTCTTCGGCCCCTTCGCCGAAGATCTCCCCAATTGGGAGCTTGTCGATGCAGAGGGCAAACCTGTCACGGTGGACTTCACCGTTCCCACTGACGGCTTTGAGAGCCCGTGGGCGGCAGCGCAGGTGGTCTTCATCTACGACAGTGAGACCATGGACACGCCGCCGACCTCGGCAGAGGCCATCGCCGCATGGGCTGCTGATAACCCCGGTCGCTTCACGTTCCCGCAGCCGCCCGATTTCCTCGGCACGACCTTCCTCAAGCAGATGCTCTTTGAGCTCGTCGAGGATGTG
>JBCBME010000336.1:0-3349 GCA_039822945.1 Pseudomonadota bacterium | reverse complement strand
CCTGGCCGGTCTGATGGCGGCGCTCTTCGGCGACGCGCTCTTCACCGGGCAGTGGTATTTCATGGGGGCCGACAAGAGCGACCCCGACGACAAGGGGCTGCCGCTCTCCTCCGTGCTCGTCTTTGACATCGGGGTCTACCTCGTGGTCTTCGGATCCATCATCGCGCTCGTCTTTGCCATGGAGGAAGAGATCTGATGGAAGCGCTCATGGCCATCTCCATCGGCGTGCTCGTGGCAGCTGCAGCCTATTTGATGCTCTGCCGGCATGTGCTGCGCTTCATCTTCGGGCTGGTGCTGATCTCGAACGCGGCGAACCTCACGATCTTTACTGCGGGCCGCCTGACCGAGGGCCGCCCGCCGCTGATTGCAGAGGGCGCGCAAGGCCCCGCAGAGGGTGTTGCCAACGCGCTGCCGCAGGCGCTCGTGCTCACGGCCATCGTGATCGGCTTTGGCCTCTTTGCCTTCGCGCTCATCTTGATGTTCCGCGCCTACACCTCGCTCGGCACCCTCGATTCAGATGAGATGCGGCTCGCCGAGCCCCGCTATGACAAGGCGGAAGACAGCAAATGAGCTGGCTTCTCGCCTTTCCCCTCGTGATGCCGTTTCTGACGGCAGTGGCCGCGTTTCTGACGCGGGAGCGTCCTTCGGGGCGCTGGATCTCGGTGGCGGGCAATCTGATCTTTCTCATCGCGGCGGGCGTCTTGCTCGCACGTGTTCTGCAAGACGGCATCATTGCAGGGCAGATGGGCTCGTGGCCTGCACCCTTTGGCATCACGCTGGTGGCAGATCGGCTGAGCGCAGTGATGGTCGTCATCACTGCCATCACATCGCTTTCGGTTTCCGTTTACGCCCTCACAGACATCGACAGGCGCAAGGAATACCTCGGCTATCACGCGCTCTTTAATGTGCTGATCGGCGGTGTAACGGGCGCCTTTATCACAGGTGACCTCTTTAACCTCTACGTGTGGTTCGAGGTGATGTTGATTTCCTCCTTCGGGCTCCTCGTCCTCGGTGGGAAGCCCGAGCAGATCGATGGCGGCGTGAAATACGTCACGCTCAACCTCATCTCCACGATCCTTTTCCTGAGCGGTATTGGCCTTCTCTACGGGATGACGGGCACGCTCAACCTCGCTGACCTGTCGCGCACGGTCCCCGGCCTCGAGAACCAAGGGCTCGTGACCGTGATTGCGATGATGTTCCTCGTGGCCTTCGGGGTGAAGGCCGCGGTCTTCCCGCTCTTTTTCTGGCTCCCGGCGAGCTACCACACGCCGGCCTTTGCCGTCTCGGCCGTGTTTGCGGGGCTTTTGACGAAGGTGGGGGTCTATTCGCTCATCCGCCTCTTTACGCTCGTCTTCAATGGTGACACGGCCTTTACCGGTGAGGTGCTTCTCTGGGTGGCCGGCCTCACCATGGTGACGGGCGTTCTCGGGGCCGCGGCACAGAACGACGTTCGCAAGATCCTGTCGTTCCATATCGTGAGCCAGATCGGCTACATGATCATGGGGCTCGCAATCCTCACGCCGCTCGCCATTGCGGGGGCGGTCTTTTACCTCGTCCACCACATCATCGTGAAGGCGAACCTCTTTCTCATCGCCGGGGTGGCGGAGAAGACAGCCGGATCGACGGACCTCGGCAAGATCGGGGGCCTTTATAAGACGGCTCCGCTGCTCGCGTTTTTGTTCTTCATCCCGGCCTTTTCGCTCGCAGGCTTTCCGCCGCTCTCGGGCTTCTGGGCGAAGTACGTGCTGGTGAAGGCCGCGCTTGACTTAAATGGATGGTGGATCGCAGCCACCGCGCTCGTTGTCGGCCTCCTGACGATATTCTCGATGACAAAGATCTGGGCGGAGGCGTTCTGGAAGGCGCACCCGACGATGCCCGCGCCCTCGACGGCCACGCTGACGCCCTCGGCACGCAGGCACCTCATGATACCCATTGCGTCGATGGCCGCGCTCACCTGTGTGATCGGTCTTTTCCCCGAACCCTTCATCGCCTTTGCCAACGCCGCATCTGCAGAGCTGCTTGACCCCACCGACTACATCACTGCTGTGCTGGGGCCCCAACCATGACGAACTTTGCCGCCAACCTCCTTTTCGCTGCTGTCTGGGCCATCTTTTTCGGCGGCTTTTCGTGGCTCACCGTGTCGTCGGGCTTCGTGCTCGGCTACGCGATCCTATGGATCCTGCAGCCGCTGACGGGCGTGCAATCGGGCTATTTCAAGCGCGTCTATTACTGGATCAAGCTTCTCGTGATGTTCCTTTACGAGCTGATCGTGTCGTCGGCGGCGGTGGTCTACGACATCATCACACCAAGGCTGCAGGCTCAGCCCGCCATCATCGACATGCCGCTCGACGTCAAATCGGACACCGGCATCCTGCTCGTCACCAACCTCATCTCGCTGACGCCGGGCACACTTTCCATCGATGTGAGCCCGGACCGCAAAACGCTTCGCATCCACGCGATGTTCGCCGATGACCGCCTGGCCGTCTGCAACGCGCTGAAATCAGGCATGGAAAAGTGGGTGATGGATGCCATGGGGGAAGTCCCCGAGGAGGAGCCTAAGCCATGACCCCAGCCACCGGCTTTCTCGCTGATGCCGTCCTGATCGGCTTTGCCATGGTTTTCGTGGCCGTGGCACTCGCGCTTTACCGGCTGATCAAGGGCCCCTCACTGCCAGACCGCGTCGTGGCCCTCGACATGATGACCATCGCGATCGTCGCGTTCTGCGGGCTGGCCTCGATCCGGACGGGACAGGCCGCCTTTCTCGACGTGGCGCTGGTTCTCGCGCTCGTGGGGTTTTTGGCGACCGTCGCTCTGGCGCGATACGCGGAACGCAGCGTTGAGCGCCGCGCGGGGAGGGATGACCGTGCTGATTGAGGGGATCGTCGCACTTCTCGTTTTGATCGGCGGGATCCTTTCGGTGCTCGCCGGCGTGGGCATCGTGCGGCTGCCGGACGTCTTTATTCGCATGCACGCGGCCACCAAGGTGGGCACTCTGGCCTCCATGCTCATTCTCGCGGGTGCCGCGGTCTACTTTGGCGACGCCGAGGTGGTGGTGCGCTGCATTCTAATTGTCTTCTTCCTGCTCCTCACAGCGCCCATCGCCGCGCACATGATCGGGCGCGCGGCGCTGCGTCTCGGGATCGTGCCCTGGGGCGAAACGAAGGAGCATTCGAGCCCCGACGCCCCCACGCGGGACTAGGCGCGCATGCGGCTGTAGCTCGGATCGTAGGGCCCCATGGGGATGACGCGGGCAGGCACGGCCTCTCCAATCACATCCACGGTCAGCTGCGTCTCCGGCTCGGCATGGGCTGGATCCACGAACGCATAAGCCAGGTTCATGCCCACGCGG
>JBCBME010000335.1:0-3362 GCA_039822945.1 Pseudomonadota bacterium | reverse complement strand
GGACTTCAGTGCCGCAACACGCCGCCGCCCGTAGACGATCTGGTAACGCCCTTCGAGATTTGCGTGATGGCGCAGCAGCACAGGAACTTGTTGCCCGTAGTCACGAAGCGATTGGACGAGAGCCGCGTGATCTTCCGCGCTGTGTTCGAGACGATCTCTAAGCCCGCCGTCATCATCGATAAGATCCGCAGGGACTTCCAGGATCGCGCGAGACTTCAGCTCATTGATCGACCGGCTGACCGCACCGACCGCGCCCTTGGTATAGGCAGCGGGACGGGCAGGGGAGGTGGGCTTTTGCGGCTCTACTCCGCCCATAAGGCCCTTCATCAAATCCTTGCGTGCCATGTCAGTTGCGCCCCCATGCTGCCTGAATGAGGTCTGTGATTTCACCGTTTACTGCGTCGAGGCTCTCAATCGCCCGCTCGTAGGTGGCACGGGTGAATTGGTTCTTCTCCACCTCGTAGAGCGTCTGCTTTGTGATGCCAGCATCAGAGATGGCCGTCGATTTCAGCACAGCGTGGTTCAGGACATGCTCGCCAAACAGGGCCCGCATAAAGCTCACCATCTGGTTTTGTGGCCCGTCGCCGGGCTCATAGCGCGTGATCACGTAGCGCAGCCAGTCATAGCTCATGTCACCACCAGCATCGCCGACAACTCCGAGGAGATTGGAGGTCATGAGGAGGAACTGGCACATGCTCATGACGTCGAGCATCTGAGGATGAACGGTAACAAGCACGGCTGTCGCTGCGGAAAGGGCGCTCATCGTGAGAAAGCCCAACTGCGGCGGGCAGTCGATGACCACGAGATCGTATTTCGTCTCTACTTCAGCCAAAATCTCGCCGATGCGCGTGAAAAAGAGCCTGCCTGAGCGCTCTGCCAACGCTCGAGGCGTGTCATGCTCAAACTCCATGAGGTCGAGGTTGCCCGGGACGATGTCGAGGTTGGTGAAGTACGTCTTTTGGATCACAGCGCTCAAGGGCACCGGGTCATCGTAACGGATCGCGTCGTAGAGCGTGCCTCCATCGAGAAGGTCGAATTCCGGCTGAAAACCGTGCAAAGCCGAGAGCGACGCTTGCGGGTCGAGATCGATTGCAAGGACGCGATAACCGTCGAGCGCCGCCTTTTGAGCAAGATGTGCGGCGGTTGTGGTCTTTCCGCTGCCGCCCTTGAAGTTGATGACCGTCACGACCTGGAGGTGATCACCCTCACGGCGTCCAGGCATGTAGGTTCCGGGGCTTTTCGTGCCCGCCTCAAGAACCTCACGCAGCGCCTGAATGTCGTCATGGGAGTAAAAGCGGCGCCCGGCGCTACGGATCTCGGGCTCCGGCCCCCGTCCATCGAGGTGGAGCTTGCGCAAGTATGCGTCTTTTACGCCCAAAAGCCGTGCTGCTTCACCCGACGTGAACTTGCGCAGCGCCTTGCGCGCATTCGGCGGAAAAAGCTGGGCTCGGTGCGCCTGCAAACGCTCCGACAGCACTGTAGCATGTGCTCCGACCAACTGGTCGATCCTGGCCGAAAGATCGGTCATCTGCCCTCTCACTCACGCCCGTTCGTTACGGGGTTTATCGTTATGTTGCTCTTTTGGCGTAATTATCTGCCGCTGGCGAGAGATTCGGACAAGGGATTTCTTTCGCCCATCTTGTGGCATTGCGTGAGGCGTCCACAAGATCCTGAAATTGATCACTTGAGTTTTCTTAGAAAAAATTGTTATTTTTCAGTCCTTTATCGCCTCCACCTGACAGAGCGCATGAAGTCGAACAGGCTCTATCCCGCTGCTTAGAGCCTGTTTTGGCAGTACTAACGCAAACATGGGTAATCTGATGTCCATCGGTATCCGGCTGCCAGATCACCGGTGAACCTCCGCGATTCGTGGAGATCGAACGCCCCAGGAATCCTAGAGCCCAAGGACCACCCAAAGCAGAAACGCAGATGCGCAAAGCGCAGTGCCGAAGGGTAGGGGGGTCGCAGCGCTCAATGCTTCGCCCGAGCGGCGCAGAACCAAGGCACCCGCGAAGGCCAGAGCCGCCGCCACCAAGACCAATTGCGGCAAAAGGAGCGGCCCGACGAATGCGCCAAGCGGAGCCATGAGCTTTACATCGCCGAGCCCCATGCCCTCGCGCCCCCGCACGGCGCCATATCCCCAGCGGATGAGGGCGAAGATGCCCGATCCCAATGCGGCTCCAATCAAGGCCTGGGATAGATCCGGTGCGCGGAGGAGCACGGCGAGAAGCAACGCCGCCACAAGCAGGTTGGGAAGGCGAAAGACCGCCGCGTCGACTGCCCCGAGCGCGAGAAGAAGCCAAAGGACGAGCGCACCGATCAAGCCGTCACCCGCGACGACCGCGGCAATTCCGAGTGCGCCCGCGAGAAGCTCTAGGCCCAAAAGCCAGCGGGGGAGCGTCACTCCACAATGTCTGCATCGCCCTTGCGCCCCAAGAAAAGACAAGATCGGCACGAGATCGAAGATGCGAAGGCGTATTCCGCAGGTTTGGCAAGTTGATGGGGCGACGACCACATCAGCCCCGCGCATCAGACGGTCCACCAAGACGCCGATAAATGAGCCGACAAAAGGCCCGACCAGAATGATAAAGATGGATATGGCGAGGCTGTCCTGCATCGGCCCCGACTCTAGTTTGCCGCACCGGGCATAGACAATGCGCGCGCTGCCTCGCATCATAAGATGGTTAAGACGGAGGGCGAGATGCAGAAAGACGCGGTCCGGAAAGACGAGGGATTTTCCCTCCTAGAGTTAATGGTGGTGGTGGTGATCCTGTCGATCCTCGCGCTCGTCATCGTGCCCCGCGTTATCGACCGCCCTGATCAGGCTCGCACTGCACGCGCGCAGTCCGACATCGCCGCGATTGCGAGCGCGATACAGCTCTACAGGCTCGATAACTTCCGCTATCCCACGACCGAACAGGGGCTTGAAGCCTTGCGGACGGCACCAAGCTCCGAGCCCGTCCCGCAGAATTATGCGGACTCCGGATATATTGACCGTCTGCCCGTCGATCCGTGGGGCCGACCCTACGAATACCTCTCGCCGGGGGTGCATGGCGAGTTCGACGTCTTTTCGCTGGGCGCCGACGGGCAATCCGGCGGAACAGGCGCAGATGCGGATATAGGGTCGTGGAGTGAAGGGTAGGGCGCGCACCAAGCGCCAGCGCATGACGACACTTGTTTTTGGGACAACCGGCATGGTGGCGCGGGCTCTGGGCCAGACCGCGGGGTCGCGTGCATTCATGGCATTGAGCCGCTCGGTCGCAGATCTTTCTGACCCGGCTGCGTGTGCCACGGCGATCGAAGCGGCGAGGCCAAGCGCGGTGATAAACGCCGCAGCCTACACCGCAGTCGACAAGGCTGAA
>JBCBME010000334.1:0-3385 GCA_039822945.1 Pseudomonadota bacterium | reverse complement strand
TGGTTTCGTCCACCACGTTCAGGGCATCGAGCGCCCGCTCGACCTGGGCCCCTTCACTCATGGGTTCGCAGCCAATCTCAACGACGTCATGCTCACCGTGGCCGACCCCAATGAGGGCGTCGACTACTTTCAGCGCGCGCTGAGCGAGGACCCCGAGAGGCTCGAATTCCAGCGCGGTCTGGCGACATCGCTCATTCGCGCCAAGCGCGCCACCGAGGGCCTTGCCGCGTGGAAGGTCGTCGCCAAGCACCCCGATGCCACCAATGAGGACGCCGTCGATCTGGCCGATGCCTACATTCGCAACGGCGCCTGGAACGACGCGCGGGCCACGCTCACAGCCGTGCCCCCCACCCACGAGACCTATCAGCGCTACCGCCTCGAGGCGATGGTGGCCGACAGCAACCAGGAATGGGAGAAGGCCGACAGCTTCTACGAAACTGCCGCGGGCCTCACCACAAAGCCCTCCAGCGTGCTCAACAACTGGGGCTATTCCAAGCTCACGCGCGGCGATTTCAGCGATGCCGAGCGGCTCTTTACCGAGGCGATCCAGCAGGATCCGACGCTCTTCACCGCCAAAAACAACCTCGTGCTCGCCCGTGGGGCCCAGCGCAACTACGACCTGCCCATCGTGCAGATGAGCCAGATCGAGCGGGCGCAGCTTCTCCACACGATGGCGCTTTCGGCCATCAAGCAGGGCGATGTCACCAGCGGGCGCGGCCTGCTGCGCGACGCCATCGAAACCCATCCGCAGCACTTTGAGGCTGCGGTGCGCTCGCTCCGGGCGCTCGAAGCCAACGTCTCGAATTTGTGAGCTTCATCGCCCCTTGGGAGATTTTTGCGCGCTTTGAGCCCGCCTACCCGGACGCCGCGGCCCTGGCGTTTGTCGGGCCCATGGCGATCGTCTGGTTCTACATGTCGTGGTACGACATGTCCCGGCTCAAGATCCGCAACAGGCTCGTCTTTGTCGTGATGGCGCTCTTTGTGGCGGTGGGCCCCTTCGTGATGCCCACGGATCTTTATTTCGAGCAGATCATCCAGGCGGCCATCGTGCTCGTCGTGGTGCTGGTGCTTTATGCGGCGGGCACGATGGGCGGGGGCGATGCGAAGTACATTGCAGCCGCCAGCCCCTATTTCCTGCGTGAGGATGCGGGGCTGATCCTCGTGATCTTTACCGCCTGCGTGCTGGGGGCCGTGGCCACGCACCGCCTGATGTGGAGGATAGGTGTCGCCGACAGCGTTGCGGACTGGGCCTCATGGTCCTCCGGCAAGCGCTTCCCCCTCGGGTTCGCACTGGGGGGCGTGACGACATTTTATCTCGCGCTGGCCGCGTTTTAGCGGGCGTAGAGCGTAAAGCGCTCCGTGCGCGCGACCTCCGTCATCTCAGCGCCTTGCAGGCTTTCGGCGATCTGGTTGCGCACCGGCACGATGAGCGCGCAATGGGGCAAGAGCACGAACTCAGCATCCTCGAAGCCCGGCGTGCCGGAATAGTGCCATGGCGTGCCCCTGGCGAGCGGGCGGTGATCGCCGTAGAGCCAGAGCGGGTTCAGGATATCCATCATGTAGACGCTCGCCCCCTGTGCGAGCCCGGCCTCCCGCAGGTCAGCGGCGATGGAGGCGAAATAGCCCGCGGTGGCATCTGTCCGGCAATCCTCCAGGGTCTGTCCGCGGAAGACGATCGCGGGCTGCGGCTCCGGCGCCTCAAAGCCCCGCACCCCGCCAAGCGGTGTGTCCGCGCGCACGCGGTTGCCCTTGAACTTGCTGACATAGAGATCCTGGTGGCGCGTGCCGCCCACGAGCGCGGGCATGTAGGCCGCGCGGTCGATGCCTGCATGGCGGAAGGGGCTGACGGCCATGTTGATGAAGCTCGGCGCAATGAGTGCCGCGAGCGCCACCGAGGCCGCAATGAGCGCCGGGCGCGCGGAGCCCGTCCGCGGTGCCTCTCTCGCCCAGGCGGCTAGGAGGAACGCAAAGAGCGCGAACCATTTGGGATCGTTGCCAAAATTCTGGTAGGTGATGTAGGCGCCCGCCCCGAAGAGAAGGAGCACGAGGATCCCCTCGCTCTCAAATCCCGCGCGGCGCAGAACCACCACCATGGCCAGCGACAGGCCCGTGCCCATGAGAAAGGCGGGGCCGGTGAGCACCTCCGCAAAGGCCACGCCGGGCCGCGCGCGCACGTCTGATCCCGCCACGGCCAGAAGATCGCCGAGATAGGCCTGCCAGAAGGCCAGCCCGAGAACGAGCGTGAGCGCTGCCACAATGCTGAGCCCCACGATGAGCCCGAGAGCGAGCGTCGCCCGCTGCCCAGTGAGCACAAGCCCGAAGATGACGAGAGGCGCGAGGGCGGCGAAATACGTCACCTTGATGAGCAAAAGGGCTGCCATGAGCGCACCGAGGATGACCCCGTCTGCGCCGCTCCGCTCCACCGGCAGGCACGCCATCAGCACGACGACGAATGCCAACCCCCAGGCCCAGCGGTTGTAGTGCATGGAGACGGACACCGCGATGTCAGGCTCCCCGTGGACGAGCGCCATTGCCAGGATCACCACCATCGCCCCAAAAGCTGCTGCCGCACGCCAGGAGACGCGCCGGCCCGCCACATAGAGCGCCAGAAGGCCTAGGAGCGCCCCCACGAGGACCTGCGCGCGTAGGAAGGCCGCGCCGACCTCGGCCCCCGCTTGTACGAAGACCGCGATAGGCCAAAAGGCCAGCGCCCCGATGGGGGTGACGAAATCGAGGTGGGGCACCTGCCCCTGCGCCATGCGTTCGACGATGGCCACCATGTGGAGCGCATCGCCCGTATGCTTGGTGATCGACAGCGCCCCCGGCCACAGCTGCACGGCGGTAAAGACGGCCCAGAGACCCGCGACGAGGGAGACGGCGACAGCCCTGCTCATGGTTGCCCCTTTCCACGCAATTTGCGCTTTTTTGCCTGCCTAGCAGAGCGCACGCGCCCCATAAATGCCCATTTTAACCTCTACCCCGCAGGAGAGCAGAAAACGGAACACGCCCCATGAACATGCAGACCTCGCCGATCTCGAACGTCTCTCCCCCGCCCGCGCCGAAGCGGCTGGAGGATATGAAGCTATCGATGGTGATGATGCGGGATGTGATGCTGAAGACGATCTTCCGCAAAAACCTCGACACCTGCACCGAGATTGCCGAGGCGATCTGTCTGCCGGTTCCGGTGGTGCAGGAGCTCATCGATATCGCGCGGACCCAAAAGCTCCTCGAGGCGACGGGCACGCTGAGCGCGGGCGCGGGCAATGAGATGGGCTACCAGCTCACCGATGCGGGCCGGAAGCGGACCTTCGATGCGCTTGAGCAGTCTGAATATTACGGCGCGATGCCCGTGCCGCTCGAGGTCTACAATGAGCAGGTGAAGCGG
>JBCBME010000333.1:0-3396 GCA_039822945.1 Pseudomonadota bacterium | reverse complement strand
ATGAGCTCTACCAGCAGATGCTCGAGGAGGCGATTGCCAAGATCCGCTCCGGCGAGGCCGAGGGGCTGACCGACGACGATGACGGCCAGTGGGCCCCGCAGATCAATCTCGGCGTACCCGTCCTCATCCCTGAGGATTATGTGCCCGACCTCGACGTGCGGCTGGGGCTCTACCGGCGGCTATCCTCACTCACCACCAAGGTGGAGCTTGAGGGATTTGCCGCCGAACTCATCGACCGCTTCGGAAAGCTGCCCAAGGAGGTCAACACGCTCCTCCTCGTGGTGCGGATCAAGGCCATGTGCAAACGCGCGGGCATCGCCAAGCTCGATGGCGGTCCGAAAGGCGCCACCGTGCAGTTTCACAATGACAAATTCGCGTCACCCGAGGGGCTCGTGCGCTTCATCGAGGATCAGCGCGGCCTGGCCAAAGTGAAAGACAACAAGATCGTGGTGCGCCGCGATTGGAAAAAGGACGCCGACAAGATCAAAGGCGCCTTCGCTATTGCACGGGACCTGGCGGAACGGGCAGGGGCCGTGAAGCCGAGAGAGAAAGCCGCGTCGTAAACCAGAGCGCGGCCATGGCAAAGAGCGCTACGCCCGCAAGGAGTGGACGCGCGGTGCCGTCGAAGGCCATCGTTGGGATGATCGTCAGCAATCCGCCCCCAAGCGTTGAGAGCGAGTTCACCGTTGCGGCGGCTGTCCCTGCCATATGCCCCATCGGCTGCAGAGCTTCCGCGTTTGAATTCCCGATTGTGAAGCCGAGCACGAGAAAGCTCGCCCACATCACCGCGATGACAATCGCCTGCTCGAGCATGCCCGTTGGGCCCGTAAGGATGGCAGCCAGACCGAGGACGCTCACAACGAGCCAGGCCAAAATGGAGAGCCGCATGATAGGACGCGTCCCGCGCCTATCCACCATGCGCGCGTTGGCCCAGCTGGTAACCGCCCCCGTCAGCGACATCGCCCCAAGGATCCAGGGGAAGGCGGCATCTAGCTCCAGGGTCTGCTCAAAGACGAGCGCAGCCCCCGTCAGAAAGCTGTAGAGGCTGCCAAAGACGAAGAGCTGTACGAGGAGCGCGTTCCGGCTTTGTGGATGGGCGAGGACTTCGGCGACTTCAGAACCCCATGTCCGCAATCGGAGCGGGCGGTGGGCCTCCGGCGGGAGCGTCTCGGGTTGCTGCAGACCAAACCAGAGCGCAGCTGTCAGAGCGCAAATGACGAAGATCAGGAAGATCATGCGCCACCCGGCCACGTGTGCAACGCCTTCCCCCAGGATCGGCGCGATGGCGGGGACGAGCGTGAAGATCATGAAAACGAGGCTGAGCGTGCGGGCCATGGGGGCGCCTTCAAAACGGTCGCGGATCACAGCCATGCAGGCCACGCGCGGGGCGGCGGCACCGATGCCCTGAAGCGCGCGACCGACCATCATCGTCTCAATGGTGGGGGCAAGCCACGAAAGCGCGGCGCCGAGCGCATAAAGCGCAAGGCCCCAAAGGACGAGGGGCCGCCGGCCATAGGCATCTGCGATGGGGCCGGCTAGCAGCGTCCCCAGCCCCAAAGCCAGAAAGAAGACCGAAAGCACGAGTTGCGCGTTCTCCGGCGCACCGGGGCTGAGTTCGCGCCCGATATCGGGCAGCGAGGCCAGCATCATATCGATGGAGATCGCCACGAGTGAAAACAGGAAGGCCATGAGCGCGATAAAGCGCAGAGATGGCTCCTCTGATGAGGGCGCAGAGGGCGCTGCCTCAGCCGTCATGGGCCTCAAGTTGCTCCTGAAGTTCACCGATCACCTTGGCCCAGAGCTCCGGCGGCTGCGCGCCGGGGACGGCGTGCTGTTGCGCCACGATGAAGGTGGGCACGGAATTCACGCCCATTTCTCGGCTGTGGGTATCGCGGTCGCGGATCATCTGGACGTCTTCGTCGGTGTCGAGGAGCTTTCCGATGACGGCGGCATCGAGACCCGCGCTATCAGCCACGTCGAGGAGGACGTCCTTCGCGCCGATGTCGCGCCCTTCCACGAAGTACGCCTTGAAGAGGGCGTCCACCACGGGCCCCTGCTTTGCCTCGAGCCCCGACCAGTGGATCAAACGATGCGCATCGATCGTGTTGGGCGTGCGCTTGATGTCGCCCAGATTTGCCGTGAGACCGATGTCGTCCGCGTGGCGCTGGATCTGCCCGTAGACGCGCACGGCACCTTCGCGCCCGCCGAACTTCCGCTCAAGGTATTCCGCACGCCCCATGCCTTCACGCGGCATATCCGGGTTCAGCTGAAAGGGGTGCCATTCGATTGTAAACGGGTGATCGGGATGCGCTTCGAGCGCACGGTCGAGCTGGGTTTTCCCGATGTAGCACCATGGGCAAATCGGGTCGGACAGAATGTCGAGCTTAATCATGGGTCGCCTCGAATAGGTCAGGCAGCGCGCGTCGAATGAGCTTACCATTGGCACTGCGGGGGAGGGTGGGCAAGTGAATCCAGGCGCGGGGCTGTTTATACCGCGCCAGTCGGGGGAAGACGTATGCGGTCCAATCGGCGTCGGCCACCCACGTTCCTGTGTAAAAGGCCGCAATGATCGAAGTGCCGGACACGGGCACCTCAGCGACGGCCACGTCCTCAACGCCCGGCATGGCCTCGAGCGCCGCCTCTACTTCGAGCGGGCTTACGCGGTATCCGCCAGCATTCATCACATCGTCGCGCCGACCCGTGTAGGTGAGTGTGCCGTCTGGGGCTTGCGCGGCGCTGTCAGCGGTCAAAAAATGCCCATCCGAGAGGGGAAGGTGGGGCGCACCATCCTCCATATACCCAAGCATAAGGCCAGTCTCACCAGCGTGGATGGCGATGGTGCCGTCCTCCGTCAGGCAGACTTGTCGGCCCGGCTGGATGGTCAGCGACGGCGCGCCGTCGGGCGACGCGGATAGGAATGTGGAGCACTCCGTCATCCCGTACGCGTCATAGAGGCCGCGGCCCGTCGCGTTCTCCCACGCATCGCGCAGCTCGGGCTGCAAATGCTCACCCGCCGTAAGCGTGTGGCGCAGCTTTGGCAGGGCGAGCTTGCCGGGGTCCTTCAGCAGTTTGCGCAAGACGCCGGGGGCTGCCGCAAAAAGGCTCGCGTCGTGGCGCTTAAGGAGCAGGGGGAGGGCGCTGATGTCGGTGCCGTCCGCGGGCACAAGGGCGGTTGCACCAATGGTCCAGGGGTCGAGAAGCCCCGTTCCCAACGTGAAGGTCCAATTGAGCGCGCCAGCATGGAGGAGCCTGTCGCTGTCGCGGAGGCCATACCACCCCTCAAACATCATCCGCCGCGCCCAGATCGCGCGATGCGCATGGGCCACGGCGCGCGGTCGCCCGGACGTGCCAGATGTAAACATGATGTAGGCGAGGCGCTCCGGGTCGGCGAGATCA
>JBCBME010000332.1:0-3406 GCA_039822945.1 Pseudomonadota bacterium | reverse complement strand
CCGCGATGACGGCCCCGAAGATGAACGCAAAGATCAGCGCGGTCAGGAACGCCCCGCCCGCGCGAAAGGTGATATAGCGGAAGAGGTTGAAGAAATCCCCGCCATCCGAAAGTGCGGTCAGCCAATAAAGCATCGCGTCCCCTGCCCTGCTTTTTATGTTTCTGTGGGGCGCGGATGCCCGAGTTTGCGAATTGCGTCAACGACGAGGCTCACGCGGCTGCCCTTGGAGCCCTTCACGAGGATAACGTCGCCGGCATCGATGAGGGTATGGGCGCTGGCGGCGGCCTCGGCTGCGGTGGCGAACCAGCGGCCGCGCTGCGGTGCCTCGAGCGCGTCGTGGAGATGTTGCATGCGCGGGCCCACGCAGTGGACGAGCGCTGTCTTGAGATGGGTGTTCGTGGCGAGGGCGGCGTGGGCCTCCGCCTCCGCCGGGCCAAGCTCGAGCATGTCACCCAGGATCGCCACGCGGCGGCCCCGCATGACGCGGCCAATGTCATCGGTGGGAACGGAGGCCGCCAACACCTCGAACGCGGCTACCATGGAAGACGGATTGGCGTTGAAGGCATCGTCGATGAGCTCGATCGAGAGGTCGGGGTCTGCCACGTCGAGGTCGAGAACTTCCCGGGTGCCGCGGCCCGCGGGCGGCGCCCAGAGCCCGAGATCGAGCGCCGCGCGCCCCGGATCAGCGCCGAGCGCGCGGACGGTGGCGATGACGCCGAGGGCGTTCATCCCGAAATGGCGGCCTGCGGAGTTGAGCTTGATGAGGGCGGGGCCTGCGTCGATCACCGTCTCCACGATGGTCTTGTCGCCCTGAAGCGCGAGCCGTGTGAGCGGCTGGTCGGCGTCCATGCCAAAGCGCACAACCTCGGCCCCGGCCTCCTGCGCGCGGGCCACGAGGATATCGGCGTGGTCGGTATCGGCGTTGAGGACGGCGGTGCCGCCCGCCACGAGGCCCTGGGTGATGGAGGCTTTCTCCTCCGCGATCCCGGCGAGGTTTTCGAAGGCCTCAAGATGCGCGGCGGCGATGGCGGTGATCATGACGACGTGGGGCCGGGCCATGCGCGCAAGCGGCGCGATCTCGCCCGGGTGGTTCATCCCGATCTCGAGGACGGCGAAGTCGGTCTCCACAGGCATCCGCGCGAGCGTGAGCGGCACGCCCCAGTGGTTGTTGTAGCTCGCTTCGGCCACATGTGTGCGGCCCTGCGGGGTGAGGACGTCGCGCAGCATCTCCTTCGTCGAGGTCTTGCCGACGGAGCCCGTGATGGCGGCCACGCGGGCCTTGGTGCGGGCGCGGGCCGCGACACCGAGCGCTTCGAGCCCGGTTTGCACATCCTCCACCAGCAGGCATTTCGCGGGATCAACGCCCTCGGGAATGCGTGAGACGAGCGCGGCGGCAGCGCCTGCATCGAGCGCCCCGGCCACGAAATCATGGCCGTCGCGCGCGGCCTTGAGCGCCACGAAGAGATCGCCGGGCTGAAGCGTGCGGGTGTCGATGGAGACGCCCGTGGCCGCCCACTCGCCCGTCTTGCCGCCAGTGGCAGCGGCGGCCTCAGCTGACGTCCACAGGCTCATGCGAGGCCCCCTTCCAGCGCGGAGACGGCGATGGAGGCTTGTTCGACATCATCGAAAGGCAGCACGGCGTCCCCCACGATCTGGCCCGTTTCATGACCCTTGCCCGCGATGAGGAGTGTGTCACCGGGCCCGAGCGCGTCGACCGCGCGGAGGATCGCCTCGGCCCGGTCGCCCACCTCCGTGGCGCCGGGTGCGCCCTCCATCACGGCGCGGCGGATGAGGGCGGGATCCTCACTGCGGGGGTTGTCATCGGTGACGAAGACGACGTCGGCATTCTCGGCGGCGGCCTGGCCCATCAGGGGGCGCTTGCCCGCGTCGCGATCTCCGCCCGCGCCGAGGACGACGATGAGGCGACCGAGCACATGGGGGCGCACGGCCCTGAGCGCGGTGGCCACGGCATCGGGCGTGTGGGCGTAATCGACAAAGACAGCTGCCCCATTGGCACGGGTGGCGGCGTGTTCCATCCGGCCCCGCACGGTCTTGAGATGCGAGAGCGCGGAGAAGACCTCCCGCGGGCTCGCGCCGCTCGCGATGCAGAGCCCGGCGGCCACGAGCACGTTTTCAGCCTGAAACCCGCCGATGAGGCCGAGGCGCGCGGTAAACGCCGCCGCGCCGTAGGTGATGCGGATGTCCTGCCCCGTGGCGTCAAAGCGTTGCGCGGTCAGGCGCAGATCGGCTGCGGTATAGTGGCCCACGGTCATCACGTTCTGACCCCGGTCGCGTGCGATCGCGGCCATATCGGCCCCGCGCGCATCGTCGACATTGATCACGGCGGTGCCGTCGTCGGGGAGCACATCGCGAAAGAGCCGCGCCTTTGCGTCAAAATACGCCTCGAACGTGCCGTGGTAATCGAGGTGATCCTGCGTGAAATTCGTGAACCCGGCGGCTTTGAGCACGACGCCGTCGAGGCGGCGCTGCTCGAGCCCGTGGGACGATGCCTCCATCGCGCCATGCGTGATCCCGTGCGCGGCGGCATCGGCGAGCGCGCGGTGGAGCGTGATGGGCTCGGGCGTGGTGTGACCCAGCGGGGCCTGATAGGCGCCCTCAACGCCCGTCGTGCCCAGATTGACGGCCTCGAGCCCTATGACCTGCCAGAGCTGGCGGGTGAAGCTCGCCACGCTCGTTTTGCCGTTGGTGCCGGTGACGGCCACCATGGTGGCGGGTTGCGCGCCAAACCAAAGCGCGGCAGCGGCGGCGAGCGCGCCGCGGGGATCCTCGGTGACGACGAGTGTGGCGGGCTGCTCTGCCAGAGCATCTGCCGCAAGGCGCGCGCCCTCTGCATCGGTGAGCACAGCCACGGCGCCCTTACGAAGCGCATATTGCACGAATTCGCCGCCATGGACGCGGCTTCCCGGCAGCGCGGCAAAGAGGAACCCGGGCCGGACCTCGCGGCTGTCGACCGCAAGCCCCGTGACATCGGGATTCTCGGCGCCCTGGCCCGCAAGGCCAAGATCGCTCAATGGCTTAGAAGCGCTCATGGTGGGGCCTCGCCCCTTTTTTTACTCACTCGATGTGAGAGTTATACCCTCAACGGCGACGGGTTCAATCTCGGGGCGCAGGCCGAGGAGCGGGGCCACGCGGCGCGTGATCTCGGCGGCCACGGGCACGGCTGTCCACCCGGCGGAGCGGCGCGGTTTGTCGCCGGACGTCTCCACCGCCTCATCGAGCGTGACGACGAGGACGTATTTGGGGTCATGCGCCGGGAAGACGCTGGCGAAGGTGGTGATGGTGCGGTCGTCGTAATAGCCGCCGCGCGGGCGGGGCTTGTCCGCCGTGCCGGTCTTGCCGCCCACGGCGTAGCCCGGGACCTCGGCAAAGCTCGCGGTGCCCTCGG
>JBCBME010000331.1:0-3414 GCA_039822945.1 Pseudomonadota bacterium | reverse complement strand
ACATGAAGCGTTTCGCCAGCCTTTTCACGAAAATCGACCAGACCACTAAGACCCTGCCCAAGGTTGCGGCGCTGAAGGCCTATTTCGAGGAGGCGCCCGAGGAAGACCGCCTCTGGTGCATCGCGCTCTTTTCCGGGCGCCGCCCCAAGCGCACGCTCACGACGCCCTTTTTGCGCGGTTGGGCCGCCGAGCGCGCGGGCATCCCGCTCTGGCTCTTTGAGGAAGCCTATCCGGTGGTGGGGGATCTGGCGGAGACGATCGCCCTCGTCCTGCCGCCGCCTGCGCGGGAAAGCGACCACTCCCTCAGCCACTGGATCGGCGTGATCAAATCCCTGCCCGCCCTTGAGGAGGAGGCGCGGAAGGCGCTCGTGCTCGCCGCCTGGGACGAGCTCGACACGACCGAACGCTTCCTCTTCAACAAGCTTCTCACCGGCGGCTTCCGCGTGGGGGTAAGCCAAAAGCTCATGACGCGCGCGCTCGCTCAGGCCACCGGGCAGGATGAGCCGGTGATCACCCACAAGCTCATGGGCTCCTGGACGCCGGAGACGACCTCCTGGACCGCCCTCATCGAGGAGGAGGATCCCGCGGCCGACCTCTCTCGCCCCTACCCGTTCTACCTCGCCTACCAGCTTGACGATCCGCCTGAGAGCCTCGGCGATCCCGAGGAGTGGCAGGCCGAATGGAAGTGGGACGGGATCCGCGGCCAGCTCATCGTGCGCGGCGGGGAGCATCACCTGTGGTCGCGCGGCGAGGAGCTGATGACAGACCGCTTTCCAGAGCTCGCGCAGGCCCGCGATTTCCTGCCCGAGGGCACGGTGATCGACGGCGAGGTGCTGGCCTGGGCCGAGGGCGCGCCGCTCCCCTTCGCGCAGCTGCAAAAACGGATCGGACGCAAAACGGTTCCGAAAAAGCTCCTCGCTGAGGCGCCGGTGGTGCTGCACTCCTACGACCTTCTCGAACTGGGCGGCGAGGATCTGCGCCCGCGCCCCATGGCCGAGCGGCGCGCCAAGCTCGAAGAGATCGTCGGTGCCCTCCCCGAAGGATGCCCCGTGCAGCTCTCGCCCACCGTGCCTTTTGACAGCTGGGCGGGGCTCACGAAAACGCGCGAGGGCTCCCGCGAGGCCCGCGCCGAGGGGCTCATGCTCAAACGCCGCGCCTCTCCTTATCTCAGCGGGCGCAAGAAGGGCGATTGGTGGAAATGGAAGGTCGACCCGCTCGTGATCGACGCGGTGATGATCTACGCGCAGGCCGGGCACGGGCGGCGCGCCAACCTTTTCACCGACTTCACCTTTGCCGTGTGGAAGGGCAATGATCTCGTCCCCTTCACCAAGGCCTATAGCGGCCTGACCGATGCGGAATTTCGCGAGATCACGACCTGGGTGAAGAAAAACACGCTCCAGCGCTTTGGGCCCGTGCGGCAGGTGACGCCCCACCATGTCTTCGAGATCGCCTTCGAGGGGATCCAGGCCTCGAGCCGCCACAAATCTGGCGTGGCGCTGCGGTTTCCGCGCATGAGCCGGTGGCGGAAGGACAAACCGCTCGCGGAGGCCAACACGTTTGACGATCTGAACGCGATGCTCGAGACCTACGGTTGAGGGCGCCCGCCGCGCCGGAAGGAGAGACGACGATGCCCCGCGCCCAAATGCCCCCCGCTCCGATCCCCACGCAAAAGCGCGTGCCCGCGGGCGCGGTGGACAGCCACCTGCACCTCGTGGGCGGGGATTTTCCGCTTTGGGAGGGGCGCGTGGAAGACCCCGCCGATGATGCAGCGCTCGAGGTATGGCTCGCCCGCTACGAGGCGGTCATGGAGGCGCTGGGGTTCGAGCGCGCGGTGCTCGTCCATTCCATCCTCTATGGCACCGACAATTCGGCCACGCTCGAGGCCGTCCGCCGCATGGGCGCCCGCGCCAAGGGCGTGGGGCTTTTGCCCGACGGCGCGACAGAGGCAGAGATCCGCGCCTTTGCCGAGGCGCGGATGGTGGCGGTGCGGCTCAACTACGTCCATGGCGGCGTGCTGAGTTGGGCGGGGGCCAAGGCGATGGCTCCGGTGCTCAAGGCCCACGGGCTCCACATCCAGATGCTGCTGAACAGCCACAAACACATGGAAGAGATCGCAGGCGACATCCCCGCGCTTGGCCTGCCTCTCGTGATCGACCACCTCGGTTGGCCCGACCTCGCGCTTGGCGTGGACGATCCCGGCTTTCAGACGCTGCTCAAGCTTCTCGCGGAGGGGCGGATCTATCTCAAGCTCTCCGCGCTCTACCGCCTGTGCCCCGCGCCCTATGCGGCGGCCGCGCCCTTCGTGGAGGCTGCGGTCGCGGCCAATCCCGATCATCTCCTCTGGGGAACAGACTGGCCGCACCTGATGCTAGCGGATGCCGAGATGCCCAGCGCTGCCGCTCTCCTCGATGCCTTCGACGAAGTGGCCAGCGACGCGGTGCGCCAAAAGGTCCTCGTTACCAACCCCTGCGCGCTCTTCGGCTTCTGAAGCGCGGGTGAGGAGGATCAGCGGAGGCTCCGGCGGAGCGTCCGCCCGACGAACGCCCGTCATGCTCCACCAAGTATTTTTAGACAGAAGAAAGGCAGCGCGGCGCGCGTCCGGCTTCATCTTTCCAAAAATACTCCCGCCGGAGGCGTCGCGTTGGTTGCCGTCAGGGCATTGAGGCTCCAATTAGAGCGCTAATGGAAAGAGAGGCCCTCATGTATCACGACGCGAATCCGAGCCACGGCACCAAGGACCTGGGTGATCTCCCCGAATGGGATCTGAGCGATCTCTATGCCGGGCCTGAGGACGCGGCGTTTGCGCGTGACATGGACTGGATGGAGCGGGAATGCGCGGCCTTTGCCGACGATTATGAAGGCAAGCTGGCGGGCCTCGACGCCGCGGGGCTCTTGCAAGCCGTGCAGCGCTACGAGGAGATCGACGTCATCGGCGGCAAGCTCATGTCCTATGCGGGGCTGCGGTACTACCAGGTGACGACCGATGCCGATCGCGCGAAGTTCATGGCCGACGCGCAGGACCGGATGACCGTGGCCACGACCCCGCTCGTCTTCTGGTCGCTCGAGTTCAACCGGCTCGACGATGATCACCTCGCATCTCTCCTGAGCCAGAACGCTGATCTGGCCCGCTACAAGCCGATCTTTGACCGCATGCGGGCGATGAAGCCGCACCAGCTCTCAGACGAGCTGGAGAAGTTTCTCCATGATCAATCCACCGTGGGCGCGGCGGCGTGGAACCGGCTCTTTGACGAGACAATCGCAGGCCTTGAATTCGACATCGACGGCGAGACGCTGGGGATCGAAGCCACGCTCAACCTCCTGAGCGAGCAAGACCGCGCCAAGCGTGAGGCTGGCGCCCGGGCGCTGGCGGCGACCTTTGGCGAAAACGTCAAGATCTTTGCCCGCGTGCACAAC
>JBCBME010000330.1:0-3430 GCA_039822945.1 Pseudomonadota bacterium | reverse complement strand
CGTTGGGCGAGATTTCCACGAGGTCGAGCCCTGCATCCTCGGCCATCTCCATGGCGCGAGAGGGTGAAACCACCCCGATATTGTCCCCGTTTTCGTCTATCAATCGTACTTCCGGAGCTCTGATGCGGTCGTTCACGCGGGGTCCGGTATCGCGCGTCGGAGGCGCATTGTGGGGTCTGCGGGCTATGGTCTTTGTCCTTTAATCGTGACGTCTAACGAACAACGAAGCTAACGCCGCGGCCCTTTGCATTCAAGGCTAATCGCGCGGTGTGCGAATGTCTTTGCCTGATCCTTGCACCCATGCGCGCGGATTGGGGCCGAATTGCGCGATTTTTCCCCTAACCCCTTCAATTGGTCCGTGCGACGGGTCATGTCGGGTGGAACGGGCAAAGCCGCATGCGCTTTGTCTCAAACGAAAGGGAGCCACATGCGTTTTATAGTCTTGATCATCCTGGCGGCGGTCGCAGCGGGCGCTGTGTATGTCTACTCAACGGGCGGCTTTGGACCCGCACCCGACGCCACTGTCGCGCCTCCGCCGGAGCCGGAAGCCGTTGTCGAAGAGACGGTGGAGGAGACGCCTGCGCCCGAGGAAGAGACGGTCGTGGAGGACGCGACAGAGACGGTGGAAGAGGCCGTCGAAGAGGCAATCACCACCGCTGAAGACGCTGTCGAAGATGCGATCGAGACGGTTGAGGGCGCCGTGGAAGAGGCACTCACATCGACAGATGGCACCATCGAAGGCGCAACAGAGGCAGTCGAAGGCGTGCTCGAGACCACCACCGAAGCGGCCGAGGAGGCCCTCTCAACTGCAACAGATGCAGCCGAGGATGCCGTGGAGGGGACCGTCCAATCCCTTCAGGATCAGCTCACCGGAACAGCCGATGAGCCCGTCGTCCCGGAGGTGCTCTTGCCTGAGCAGCCCACGGCACCTGTCGCTGAGCCGGTGACCCAAGCCACGCTTGATGAGCTCCTTGATCCCAACAACTTTGACGCTGAAGCGGTTGTTGAGATGATCCAGAACTCAAATCTCGACACGGCAACCAAGACCACACTGACGAATGTCGTGGGTCAGGCGCAGACCAATCCCGAGGCGCTCGACGTCATCATCGGGCAGATTCGGCGCAGCTTTGAATAACGTGGGCAGCGCGGGCGGCCCTTTCGGTTGACCCGCGCATGTCCGACTGAGGAGGCAATCTGCTCTCAGCCCACGAAAGCTCGCTCAACGACGAAATGCTTGGGGTCGGAATTCGCGCCTTCCTCAAGGCCAAACTCCTCAAGGATCTTCTTGAGATCGGCGTTGAGGCCGATTGAGCCGCAAATCATGGCGCGGTCGGTGTCCGCATTCATTCCGCTCACGCCCAGATCTTCGAAGAGGGATCCGTCGCTGAGGCGTGTGGTGATGCGACCCATCTTGGGGCTCTCTTCGCGCGTGGTGGTGGGGTAATAGACAAGCTTGGCGATGTTCTCTGCACCCAGCAGCTCCTCCATCATCGGGTCTGTTCGGATCATATCGATGATCTCCGCCGAATAGGTGAGCTCCGCCACATCGCGGCACGTATGGGTGATTATCACCTGTTCGAACTTCTCGTACGTTTCAGGATCACGAAGGACCGACGAGAAGGGCGCAAACCCAGTCCCCGTTGAAAAAAGCCAGAGCCGTTTGCCCGGCAACAGCGCGTCATGCACGAGCGTGCCAACGGGCTTTGGTCGCAGGATCACCTGATCGCCGGGCTTGAGATGCTGAAGCTTTGAGGTGAGCGGGCCGTCCTGCACCTTGATCGAATAGAAATCGAGCCCGTCATCCCAGCTCGGCGATGCGATCGAGTAAGCGCGCAAGATCGGCTTGGCGCGTCCGGTCTTTGGATCGGGGTCGCCCATCAGTCCGATCATGATGAATTCCCCCGAGCGAAAGCGCAGCGATTGCGGCCGCGTAACGCGAAACCGAAACAGGCGATCTGTGTAGTGGTGCACGTCAAGGACAGTTTGCGCGTCGGGCAAAACGGGGGCGGCGGTGGTCATCGCGGACTCGTTCGGGAGGTGTCAGTTTTAGCTTACAAGCAGATGAAACCACATGCGAGGCCAGGGGTGCCAAGTCAAGCGGCTGGGACAATATTCTGTGAACAGCTTGCCTCGCAGGACGTTTGTTCTTAATGGGGCCCATGGCTGCCAAAATAGACGACCTCGACCGACGTATCCTTTCAGAGCTGCAGCAAGACGCGGCACGCTCTCTCGACGAAATTGCCAGAGTTGTGGGGTCGTCCAAGACCCCCGTCTGGAACCGCATCAAAAAGATGCGCGAAGCCGGGATCATGAAAAATCAAACCGTGGCCCTCGACGCAGAAGCGCTCGGGTTCGAGGCCTGCTTTTTCGTGCTCATCCGCACGTCAGAGCATGATGCGAGCTGGCGGACAGGTTTCTCCATGCGATCCGCCAGCGCCCAGAAGTGCAAGAGGCGCATCGCCTCGCTGGCGATATTGACTACATCCTCAAGGTGCGTGTCGCGAATGCCCGCGCCTATGATGCTTTCTACCAGGCCTTGATCTCAGAGGTGCGCGTCTACAACGTCACTGCGCTTTTGAGCATGGAAGAGCTGAAGAGCACCCACGCGCTCCCGCTTTGACGCCTCTCGCTTCGCTCTATCGGCTGACCATCAGCCGCTCGAGCCCGTGGAAGTGGTACGTGTCTCCATAGACTGGCGGCTCAGCAAGGCTCAGCGTCGGAAGAGCATCCATGAGGGCCCGCAACCCCACGAGGAGCTCCAGCCGTGCCAGAGGCGCACCGACGCAGAAATGGAGACCGGCACCAAAGGCCACATGCTTCTTGGCGTCGCGCGTTGGATCAAAACGACCAGGCTCCGCGAAGACCTTCGGATCGCGGTTGGCCGCACCGAGCAGACATGCGATCTGCTCCCCCTTCCGCAGTGTTGTCCCGGCGACATCCATGTCCTCGTAGATCCAGCGGGTGAAGATATGGAGAGGCGGATCGTAGCGCATGATCTCCTCAATGACCGCCGCGTCGATGTCTCGGAGATCGAGTGCCAGCATGGTGGCCAGACCATTGCCCATGGTGTGGACGGTCGCTTCATGCCCGGCATTGAGGAGAAGGATGCAGGTGGTGATGAGCTCATCGGTCGACAGTTTCTCACCGTCTTCTTCCGCGGCGATCAGATGCGTGATCAGGTCGTCTTCCGGCCGCGACCGTCGTTCCTTCACGTAGCCACGCAGGAAGTCCGCAAACTCGGCAGCCGCCGTGTTCGCGGCCTCCTCCACGGCGCGCGTCCGGCCCGCCTGGTACATCGCCACCATCGTGTTGGACCAGTGAAGCAGGTCAGGCGCCATCGCCTCAGGGACGCCGAGAAGGCGCGCAATGATGCGCACGGGGAGGGGTTGAGCGTAGGCGGTTAGAATATCGAAGGTGTCGGATGGCAGCC
>JBCBME010000329.1:0-3439 GCA_039822945.1 Pseudomonadota bacterium | reverse complement strand
GACGGCGATCTCGCTGCTACGCGCGCTCTCGTCGAAAGTGGCGTGCTGCGTCTCGACGATCTCATCACCCATCGGACGTCCGCAGCCGATGCCCCCCAGGCCTACGAGACAGCGTTCAGCGATCCCGCCTGCCTGAAAATGATCCTGGACTGGAAAGACATCGCATGAAGGACGTCCCCAATCTCAAGGATTTCTCCGACCGCCTCCGCGAAGAGGCGCACGAGGATCTCGCGGATATCGTCACCGAAGAGCCCACCAAGAAGACGCAGATCATCGCGATCTACGGCAAGGGCGGCATCGGGAAATCGTTCACCCTCGCCAATCTCAGCCACATGATGGCCGAGCAGGGCAAGCGCGTGCTCCTCATCGGGTGCGATCCGAAATCCGACACGACCTCGCTCCTCTTTGGCGGCAAGGCTTGCCCGACGATCATCGAGACCTCGACCAGAAAGAAGCTCGCGGGCGAGGAAGTCAGCGTCGGCGACGTCTGCTTCAAGCGCGGCGGCGTCTTTGCCATGGAGCTCGGCGGGCCTGAAGTGGGCCGCGGCTGTGGCGGCCGGGGTATCATCCACGGGTTCGAGACGCTCGAGAAGCTGGGCTTCCACGATTGGGACTTTGACTACGTCCTGCTCGATTTTCTGGGCGACGTGGTTTGCGGCGGTTTCGGGCTGCCCATCGCGCGGGACATGGCGCAGAAAGTGATCCTCGTGGGATCGAACGACCTGCAGAGCCTCTATGTGGCCAACAATGTGTGTTCGGCCGTCGAATACTTCCGGAAACTGGGCGGCAATGTCGGCGTCGCGGGTCTCGTCATCAATAAGGATGACGGGACAGGCGAGGCCCTGGCCTTTGCCGAGGCCGTTAATATTCCCGTCCTTGCCTCGATCCCGCAGGACGAGGATCTGCGCCGGAAATCCGCGAACTACCAAATTGTGGGCACCAAGGAAGGTCAGTGGGGCGATCTCTTCGCGGGCCTCGGCGAAAACGTGGCGGCGGCCCCGCCCGTGCGCCCGGCCCCGCTGAGCCAAGACGGCCTTCTGGGCCTCTTTGACGGCAAGGAGACCGGAGCGGGCATCGAGCTCGTGCCCGCCACGGACGAGGACATGCGCGGCAAGTTCTCCAAGCCGAAGGTGAGCCTGGAGGTCCTGTACGACGATGCTTGATCTGAATGCACTGAAACAGCTTGAGCAAGCGCTCGGGCAAGAGAGGAAGACGAACGGCTAGTGGGTTTCGAGGTCAAATATGACCTGGCGGAGGACGCCAAGGTGGATGCGGTGGACGCTGCGCCCGTGCTTGGTGCGCCCGCGCCCGCGCTCGGTGCTCCGGTGCTCGGGGCCTCGAAGGCGCCGCCCGCCTCTTTAGCGCGCCGCGCTCAGGGGGCGCCCGTTTTGGGTGATCCGCCAAGCCTCGGCCAGCCTCAGATCTCCGATCCCAACGCACCTGTGGGCTGCCATTCCTCGGCCGCCTCGATGGAGGCGCAGGCCCGCGCGGCTGGCAACTCCGAGATGCTCGATCAGTTCGCCAAGGATTACCCGCAAGGGCCCCATGACAAGCCGCAGAGCATGTGCCCGGCCTTTGGAAGCCTGCGTGTCGGGCTCAGGATGCGGCGGGTGGCAACGATGATGTCGGGCTCGGCCTGTTGCGTCTATGGCCTCACCTTTATTAGCCACTTCTACGGGGCGCGCCGCTCGGTGGGGTATGTGCCCTTCAACTCCGAGACACTGGTGACGGGCAAGCTCTTCGAGGATATCCGCGACAGCGTCTATGACATGGCGGACCCGGAGAAGTACGACGCCATCATCGTCACGAACCTCTGTGTGCCCACGGCCTCAGGCGTGCCGCTCCGGCTCTTGCCCAACGAGATCAACGGTGTGCGGATCGTGGGGATCGATGTGCCTGGCTTTGGTGTGCCGACCCACGCGGAGGCGAAGGATGTCCTCGCTGGTGCGATGCTCAACTTTGCGCGCCAGGAGATTGAGGCGGGCCCAGTGGCCGCGCCCGAAAAGGCCAAGGATGCCCGCCCGACGGTGACGCTGCTGGGGGAGATGTTCCCCGCCGATCCGATGATGATTTCGGCGATGCTGGCACCCATGGGCCTCACCATCGGCCCAACGGTGCCTTGCCGGGAGTGGCGCGAGCTTTACGCAGCGCTCGATTGCGGGGCGGTGGCGGCGATCCACCCGTTCTACGCTGCCGCGATGCGCGAGTTCACCGCCGCGGGCAAGTCCATCATCGGTTCCGCGCCCGTGGGCTATGAGGGCACCGAGGCGTGGCTTTCAAACATCGGCGACGCTTTCGGGCTCCCCGTCGCGCAGGTGGATGCCGCGAAGAATGCGTTTCTGCCCGCCATCAAGGGCGCGCTCAGCGCCACGCCGATTAAGGGACGTATCACATTGTCTGGCTACGAGGGTTCCGAGCTTCTCGTGGCGCGGCTTCTCATCGAGAGTGGCGCGGACGTGGCCTATGTGGGCTCGGCCTGTGCGAAGACCGCCTATTCCGCCGACGATGCCGCCTGGCTCGAGGACAAGGGCGTGCGCGTGAAGTTCCGCGCTTCGCTCGAAGATGACTGCATGGCCATGGAGGCCTTCCGGCCCGATCTCGCCATTGGGACGACGCCGGTGGTGCAAAAGGCCAAGGAGCTCGCGATCCCCGGGCTCTACTATACCAACCTGATTTCCGCGCGGCCTCTCATGGGTCCTGCGGGCGCGGGGTCGCTCGCAACGGTCATCAACGCGGCCATGAAGAACAAGGACCGCATGGAGCACATGCGCACCTTCTTCGAGGGCGTAGGCGGCGGCGACACGGCGGGCGTCTGGGAAGGCGGGCCCAATCTGCGCCCCGATTTCCGCGAGCAGCAGATGCGCAAGCGCGCCAAGGCGGCCGAAGAAACCGAGGAGGTCGGGGTATGATGCTCTGGGATCTCCACGCAACCGCCTGGGGGCCAGCCCCCCAGACCGCTCCATCCACTGGGGGGCCAGCCCCCCAGACCGCCCCATCCACTGGGGGGCCAGCCCCCCAGACCCCCCGGAGTATTTCCGGAAAGATGAAGGGGGGTGCGGCGTGCTAGTGCAAGATCATGACCGCGCCGGCGGATATTGGGGCGCTGTTTACGCGTTCTGCGCTGTCAAAGGCCTGCAATGCGTCATCGATGGCCCTGTGGGCTGCGAGAACCTGCCGGTGACGAGCGTTCTGCATTACACCGACGGGTTGCCGCCCCATGAGTTGCCGATCGTGGTGACAGGGCTCGGCGAGGAAGAGCTTGGCCGGGACGGCACAGAGGGCGCCATGAAGCGCGCCTGGGGTACGCTTGACCCGATGCTTCCGGCTGTCGTCGTCACGGGTTCCATCGCCGAGATGATCGGTGGCGGCGTGACGCCTCAGGGTACGAATATTCAGCGGTTCTTGCCGCGAACGATCGACGAAGATCAGTGGGAATGCG